>JBAWGU010000381.1:0-7648 GCA_049593215.1 Pyrinomonadaceae bacterium | reverse complement strand
GAATAGCAAACTCTCCATCAACATATTCGCCGCCGGTCTGGCTTTTGCGTCTCTCGTCCTGTCGGGCGCAGTTGCCTCCGCGCAGGTCTTGCAGAAAACGCGCGCAGACATCGCTGCTACAAAGGATGTGAATGCCGGAAGCGGTCATGTCGTCACTTTCACGGACGGCAAGACGCTTGTCGTTGATGACATGTGGACGGACGAGCAGGGCGTCTGGTACAGGCTCGGCGGTGTGACGACGTTTGTCGAGCGCAGCCGCATCGCGTCTAACGTGAATGACAAGGCGAAAGCGAAAAAGAATAGTAACAAGATCGTCGCGAAGATTGTTGAAACGAACGCGCCGCAGGGGATTGATGACAAGAAGGAACAGCAGCAGCAGCTTGCTGTCTGGATTTACATGGTCGGCGGCGCGCGTGTCGAAGTTGATGATGTCACGGAGACGACGGAAGGCGCATGGTATCGGCGCGGCCCTCTTTCAATCTTTATCGAGCGCGCGCGAATTGAACGCATTGAGCGTGAGACGCCGGAGAGCGCAAACGCTTCTGATGGACCAAAGAGAGCGCGCGGCTGGAGCACGGGCAATGCTCATATTGACGGCCTCATCAAACAGAACGGCGCGCGCTTCGGCGTTGACCCTTATCTAATTTTCTGCGTGATGGAGCAGGAGTCGCACTTCAATCCGCGCGTCGTTTCTCCAAAGGGAGCGCGCGGCTTAATGCAGTTGATGCCGGGCACGGGCGCGCGTTTCGGCGTGCGCAAACCCTTCGACCCCGCGCAGAACATTATGGGCGGCACGGTCTACTTGAAACAGTTGCTGCAAAACTTCGGCGGGCGCGTTGACCTTGTGCTGGCAAGTTATAACGCTGGCGAGGGCGCTGTCATGAAGTATGGAAATCAAGTGCCTCCCTACAGGGAGACGCGCGATTACGTGAAGCGCATCAGCAAGCGTTATAAGCAGAACGAAGTCGCAGAGGCACATACTAATGCAAACCGGCGATAAGGAAGAGCGGGGGCAAGCCGCCCTTCCTGACCTGCGAGACTTTTAGAGTTGAATCTTTCAACTGAGCTTGAGAGGTTCTTTGAGTTGAATCTTTCAATTCTATCTAGCGCAGTCAGAAAGGGTGGCTTGCCCCCGCTTCGCCAGGCAATAAATGAAACTCTCGGCCCTTTCGGCTTTTATTTTTGTCATCATGCTCACTTATCTTCAAAAATGTTTTAGGAGCCAAAACTTAAGGCTCCCCTTTATCTTCTCTCTTATCTTAATCGCGTGCATGAGCGTTCAAACCATCCACGCGCAGCAGCAGAACGCGCAAGCTGTTTTGAACAATGCAGCGGTTATCAAACTCGTTCGCGCAGGCTTCAAAGAGAAGACTGTCATCGCCATCATTCGCACACGCCCAACGCAGTTTGACCTCACGCCCGACCGTTTGATTGAACTCAAACGAAGCGGCGTCAGCGAACAGATCATCCTTGCTATGCTCGCGCGCACAGAGCCGGGCTTCATCGTAGATGATGAATGGGGCGACGATCCTTACTTCAAAGATTCCGATAATCCAACGCGCTCGAAGAAGGGAAGCGGAACGGGCGACGGCAGTACAGGCATTTTCGGCTCAAGCGGCGGTTCGTCCGCAAGCTCACGCACCGGCGGCATCGGCGGCGGCGCTGAAGGCAATACCGATACGACAGGTAGCGCGACTGTTCGCATCCTTCGCCCGCCTCTTGAAGAAGGCGGCGCACCCAAACTCGAAAAGACGCCGACCCTCACCAACGATTCCATTGTCGAACTCGTCGAGGCAGGATTCTCGGAAGGCACAATCATTCGCCGCATACAGCAATCGCCCGCAGAATTTGATCTCACATCTCAAAAGCTTGCAGAGCTGCGCAAACGCAGAGTCACGGAACCTGTCATCAACGCCATGCGAGAAGCCATGGGCGAGGAAGAAAAGCAAAAGCAATAAGAAGAAGTGATGAGTCATGAGTGATGAGTGAAAGCAAAAGGAAGAAACAAAGTTCATGCAAAGCATCAGTATTTTAAGCAAGAAGATTTCTTCCTACATGCGCCTTGTTTTTTTTCTCTTCCTTTTTACTTTTGCCTTTTGCCTTTCGCCTTCACTAGAAGCGCACGCGCAAGAGCGTAAGCCGCCTGCTCCACAGCAGACGCCAAGCGCGCAGGATGATGAAGTTGACGAAGGCGATGTGATTTCCGTCAGCACAGATGAAGTGCTTGTGCCTGTCACCGTGCGTGACCGCGAAGGCAGGCTTGTCAGTAATCTCACGCAAAAAGATTTTCAGGTTTATGAAGATGGGCGCGAACAGCCTTTGAGCGATCTCGCGCTCAGGCAGGTTCCAGTTGATGTCGTCTTGATGATTGATGCGTCATCTTCCGCCGCCAGCAACCTTGAAGATTTTCGTCGCGCCGTCGAAGGCTTTACACAAAAACTCGCGCCCGAAGATCGTTTCAGTCTCATCAAATTCGATGACCAGATTGAACTCTTGCAGGATTGGACGCAGAGCCGCGTGCAACTGCGCCGCTCGCTCTCGCGCATCACGCCCGGCATGTTCACAAGATTTAATGATGCGCTGCTGCTTGCTGCGCGCGAGCAGTTGATACATGCGCGCGGACGTCACGCCATCATTGTTCTGACAGACGGCATTGATAGCGGTCGTGGCTACAGCTCGCTTGAGTCCGCGCTCAAGTCTCTCTTAGAAGCGCAGGCAACGGTCTATGTCATCAGCAACACGGAGATTGAGCGCGAGAGGAAACAGAACGAACTCGAAACCCTGCTCACAGGCTCGTCCTCAGTGGTCCAGTTTAATCAACTGCGTATCGGAGACCTGCGCGAAGGCTTGCGCGTGCTGGATGCCAGCGAACGCAACTTGGCCCAACTCACAGCCGCGACGGGCGGACGCCTCTACAGGCCCAAAAGCTTCGACGCCCTTGACGCCACCTACGCCGAGGTCGCGGAAGAACTCAGACACCAGTACGCGCTCTACTATTCACCCCTCGACAAATCACGCGACGGACGCTTTCGCCGCGTGCGCGTCCAAACCTCCGACCCCTCCCTACAGGTCTCCACGCGCATAGGCTATTACGCGCCGCAGAAAAAGCGTTGACAGAGAGATGCGGCAGGCGACGGGTTAAAGCAAGCCAACGATTAGCTTTATATCCTCTACACACCTTCCGGTGTCAAAAAAGCCAGCTTATAAGGCTAAACCCCCATCTTAGTGTCAAAACGCTACTGACCGCTTTAAGATAGCCTGTTTGGGTCAGAAGGGCGCAAATCCACCTTCCCCGCGTTTAACTCAAAATACTCCATCTAATCATGTAAGCTCAACTATTTCTCTACTTAAATAAAGATGACAGGTGGCGGCACGAGCATTGCTCTTGTGAGGCTGCCATTTTGTATTATCGCCTTTGCAGGTGAGACTCTTCAAAGAATCTGGCAACTTAAAAATTGTAGGGAAGGAAAATAATGCGACCTATTAAACATGCTGAGAAAGGCTTGACCCTTGTAGCTGGCGGTCTTTTCAATGCAATTCAATCAGTCAACAAGTACAAGCCAAATCCGTCTTTCACCCCGAAGTGGTCTGACAAGCCTTTGCTCAAATCATGGCAGAAGACGAAGCCTACGCTGGGCTGGCCGCGCACGACCGATTCGCTCTGCCCCAAGTGCGTTATCGAAGCGCGCGAAGAAATTTTGAGCGGCAAAAAAGATGTCTCGGCTCTCATCAACGAGAAGGTCGGCGAAATCAAAGCGCAGATTATAGAGCGTGACGGTCAAATCTGGATGATTAAAGATTGCCCCACGCACGGCCATTACGAAGACATGATGGCGATTGATGCGAAGTTTCTCACGCACATCGAAAAGATGTTTCCGGGCCGCGACATTCAATCGCACAACGACGAGAAGCTGCACAATCATGGTTCGAGCACAGTGAAGTTCGGGCGCGGCGCGGTTCTGACAGTTGACCTGACGAATCGCTGCAACATGATGTGCGACCCGTGCTTCATGGACGCGAATCAGGTTGGCTTCGTGCATGAGCTGAGCTTTGATGATGTCAAAGAGATTCTTGAAAACGCGATCACGATTAAGCCGCGTCGCCAGATGTCGGTGCAGTTCTCAGGCGGCGAGCCGACGATTTCGCCTTACTTCTTAGATGCTGTTAAGTATGCGCGCAAGGTTGGTTACAACAGCGTGCAGGCTGCGACCAACGGGATTGAGTTTGCCAAGAGCAAAGAGTTTTGCAGGGAAGCCGCAGAGGCTGGCTTGCGCTATGTCTATCTGCAATTCGATGGTATCGGCAACGATGCTAACAGCCATCGTCAGGTCGGCAACCTGTTCGACGTGAAGCTGCGCGCGATTAATAACCTGCACGAAGCTGGCGTTGAGATTGTGCTGGTGACGACGCTCGTCAACGGCATCAACAACGATCAGGTCGGCTCGATCATACGCTTCGCTCTGGACAATCCTAAGAAGATTGCTTTCCTTTCGTTCCAGCCGGTTTCGTTCACGGGGCGCGACGAAGAGATTACTGAGCAGCGTCGTTTGCAGCAACGCTACACGCTCTCGCATCTCGCGCATGACGTGAAAGATCAGGTCGGCATCACAGAGCCTACGCGCGATTGGTTCCCGCTCTCTTTGATGGGCGCGTTCGCGGATTTCGCGGACCTTGTTCATGGTCCAGATGCAGACTGGGGACAGGTCTCCTGCGGCTGCCATCCGAATTGCGGCGTGGGCACGGCTGTGATGATTGACAAAGAGTTGAAAGAGATGAGTCCGGTGCCGGAGTTTTTGAACATTCCCGGTCTCGTCAACGACATGAAGAAGATTACGGACGCTGCGCGCGGCAAGTGGATGTCGAATTTGATGATGGGCCTCGCGCTGCTCAAGCACTACAACCCGTACAAGTCGCCTACGCAGTTTACGCTCGCGGAGCTTTTCAAGAAGTTTGATAAGTCGTTCGGCTTGACCGGAAAGAACTACGGCAAGGTCGAAGGTGATCGCACGAAGGAAGACATTGAGAAGCGTCGTTCCGACCGTTGGAACTTCCTCTTCATCGCGGGCATGTGGTTTCAAGACCTCTTTAACTACGACTTCCGCCGCACGGAGATGTGCATCATTCCTTACGGCACGCAGGAAGGCGAGATTTCATTCTGCGCCTACAACACCGGCATCGGCTGGAGAAACATCATTGAGAACATGCACCAGAACGCGACCGTGGCGAAGTGGTATCAGGAGCATGGCCGCCACGAAATCTTTGCACGCGGCAAAGAGGTCCATCTTGATGATCCGACGCACAATCTGATTCTGGATGAAGTTGATTTGCAGCGTCCGCACAAGCCGGAGATGGAAGGGCCGAAGACGGCTGCCGAAGAGATGCAGATGATGCGTAAGCTCTATCAGGAGATGGTGCTCAAGCAGAGTGACATTAAGGCTGAAGCCCCTGTTCAAATCAAGGGTCTCGGCAGTAAGAAGAAAGAAGCCGCGACGGTTGCGTAAAGCTCACGGTCGCGTGTAAACTTACAAACACTTGAACCCTGTGAATGTTTAATAAGGGCATTCGCGGGGTTCAAGTGCGCTTGACCGAAAGCGTTTGAGCTATGTTAAATTGAAGTTTAAGGTGGTCCCTTAAACTTAAAACTGAAAACCGAAAACTGTAAACTGTTTTTTTGAATGGAGAAATAATGGCGATAGTTAATGTCAATCAAGGCGAATCTATTGAGAGCGCGTTGCGCCGCTTCAAGCGCAAGGTGATGACCGAAGAGATCATCAAGGACGCGAAGAAGCACGCTTTCTTCATGCCGCCGGGCCAGAAGGCCAAACTCAAATCGGCGCTCGCGCGCAAGCGCAACAAGAAGAAGGGCCGTCGCCCTGCGCCGCGCGATTAGAGCAAGACAACTCTTCGGCCTCTGCACGAGACAGACCGCACACGCGCAGGCGCATCCCCCTGCGACGCTCTTAAATCTAAATTCAATGAGCGTTATTTTGTTCCGGCCTTTGCGCTTGAACAGGCATAAGGTAAGTCTGGCAGACAAGCCCTCCAAAAATCTTTTGCCCGGTCTGAAGTGGCCGGGCTTTATGCTCAACCAAGCCTGTACATTTGATTCCTGAGATGACACGCATTCTGCTCACCAACGACGACGGCATACAGTCGGACGGCCTCATCAAGTTAGAAGAGGTCTTGCGCGAGTTGGGCGACGTGTACACGGTTGCGCCCGCGTCCGAGATGAGCGGCGCGTCGCACAGCCTGACGCTTGCGCGCCCCTTGCGCATACGCCGGATTGACGAGCGGCACTGGACGGTTGACGGCACGCCGACCGATTGCGTGACGCTTGCTCTCAACAAGATTCTAGGCGAAGAAGAGTTGCCGCACATCTGCGTTTCCGGCATCAATCACGGCGGCAATCTTGGCGACGATGCGACCTACTCAGGCACTGTCGCGGGCGCGCTCGAAGCGACTATCTTAGGCGTGCCGGGTCTGGCTTTCAGTTTAGTTGCGCGCGAGAATTTTGATTTCACGGAATCCGCGCGATTCGCCGCCACAGCCGTGCGCAAGGTTCTCTCGGAAGGATTGCCCGAAGGCACTCTTCTCAACATCAATATTCCGCGCACCGAGATTAAAGGCGTTCGCGTCACGCGTCAGGGAATCAAGAACGCGCGCCCCGTTATCAGCGAGCACATAGACCCGCGCGGCAAGCCTTACTTCTGGATTGGCGAAGAGTATTTCAGCTCGAACGCGGAAGACGGCACAGACTATCGCGCGATTGAGCAGGGCTACATCTCCGTGACGCCTCTGAAGAGCGACATGACGGATCATAACGCTCTCACGGCGATTGACACATGGAACTATCTCAACTCGAACGAAGTCTTGCAGAGCAGTTAGCGAAGCTTTCTGGGTCAAAGGTTTTCGAGAGCAGGAAAGAAACATCTTTTGAGTTCCACGCAGCCTCTCTCTTCTTCATCAATGGACTATCGCATTCCGCGCGAGCGCATGGTTAAGCGTTTGCGCGAGCATTACCGGATTCAGGACGAGCGTGTGCTCGACGCGATGCTCTCCGTTCCGCGCCACCTTTTCGTGCCCGAAGCCCTACAGAGCAACGCCTACGGCGATCATGCTCTGCCGATTGCCGCCAATCAAACAATCTCGCAGCCTTACATCGTCGCGCGCATGACAGAGCTTTTAGAGCTTGATGCGCGGAGTCGTGTCCTTGAGATTGGCGCAGGCTCAGGTTATCAAACCGCAGTGCTCGCCAGATGCGCGGCGCAGGTTTATTCGATTGAGCGTATAGCCGAGCTTGCGCGCGAAGCTCAGGCGCGGATACGCAGTCTTGGTATCTACAACGCAACAGTAAAATGTTTCGACGGGACGCTGGGTTGGAGCGCGCACGCGCCTTACGACGCGATTCTGGTTGCTGCGGGCGGCCCTGATGTGCCGGAGCCTCTTGAAGCTCAACTTAAAATCGGTGGCCGCCTCGTCGTGCCCGTCGGTCAAACGCGCGAATCGCAAAATCTCATTCGCGTCATCAAAACCGAGAAAGGCTACGAGCGCGAAGATCACGGCCCCTGCGCCTTCGTCCCGCTCATAGGCCATTACGGATGGCAATAAAGAAGTGATGAGTGATGAGTGATGAGTAATGAGTTAAAGA
>JBAWGU010000380.1:0-6284 GCA_049593215.1 Pyrinomonadaceae bacterium | reverse complement strand
CCCACGGCTCACGCCGTGGGCTACATTCTGTCGCCCCTTTCAGGGGCTTTACTGCTTTTAAGCCGCTTGCATTTTTCCCTGTGCGTTGAAGCAGACTTGAATCTCTTCCGCGTCGAGCGTGTCGCGTTCCATCAAGCCTTCGACGAGGCGCATGATTTCGGCGCGGCTCTCTTCGACCATCTCGCAGGCGCGCTGCATCTGAGAGTTGATGATCTCGCCCGTTGAGCGTTCGATGGCGTCAAGGAGAGCCTGGCTGTGCGGGTCTTCCGGTTTGCCAAGATGAATTGGTCCAAGCGGACTCATGCCAAACTCTGCGACCATGCGCCGTGCGATTTCCACTGCGCGCTCGATGTCGTTTGATGCGCCAGCCGTCATCGTGTTCAGCAGAATCTGTTCAGCCGCGCGCCCACCCAAAAGCATTGCAACCTGATCTTCAAGATACTCGCGCTTCTTCATCAGGCGATCACGCTCAGGCAAAGACTGCGTGACACCGAGCGCGCGCCCGCGCGGAAGGATGGAGACTTTATGAATCGGGTCGCCGTGTTTCACGCCGAGGCCGACCGCGACATGGCCCGCTTCGTGAACAGCCGTCGCGTAACGCTCCTCTTCATCCATCATGAAGCCTAAGCGTTCCGCGCCCATCAGAATTTTGTCGCGCGCATACTCCACGTGCGGACGGCCAATCGCTAACGCGCCTTCGCGTGTTGCTGCAATAGCGGCTTCGTTAAGCAGGTTGGCGAGGTCTGCGCCGGAAAATCCGGGCGTGCCGCGCGCAATCCAGCGCAGGTCAAGACCTTCTTCAAGACTGAGGCCGCGCGCATGGACTTTCAAAATCTCTTCACGACCGCGCGCGTCTGCAAGGTTGACAGCAATCTCACGATCAAAGCGACCGGGACGAGTCAGCGCGCTGTCGAGTATGTCCGGGCGATTGGTTGAAGCGATGATGACGATGCCGCTCACCTTGTCGAAGCCGTCCATCTCGACGAGCAGTTGATTAAGAGTCTGGTCCTGATCCGCAGAGGCAGAATCGTTGCTGCGCCCGCGTTGACGGCCCAGAGCATCAATCTCGTCTATGAAGATAACGCACGGAGAGAGTTTTCGGGCTTCTGCGAAGAGACGGCGCACGCGAGCCGCGCCGAGGCCCGCAAACTTTTCCTGAAAGCTTGAGCCTGAGACGGCTAGAAAAGGCACGCCCGCTTCATTCGCGGCGGCGCGAGCCAGCAGCGTCTTGCCTGTTCCGGGAGGGCCGGAGAGAAGTATGCCGCGAGGGGCGCGTCCACCGAGACGACCAAAGCGTTCAGGGTCGCGCAGGAATTCGATTGTCTCCGTCAGCTCCGCTATGGCTTCATCAACGCCCGCCACATCCGCAAACCCAACGGACTGTTTGCCGTTGGCATCAGCCAGATTAAAATCTCCGCCACGTCCGCCGACACTTGCATACACACGCCAGACGACGAATCCCAGTGCAGCAAAAGTGAGAAACGGGATGAGCCATGTCATTGCCGTCGAGACAGGGCTTGGACGCAAAGAGATGTAATCCACTGCGACGCCGCTCTTCTCAAAGAGGCTGGCAATATCGCTCTGTGCCTGCGGAATCGTGACGACGGCTTGCTTCACTGTGCCGCTCTTGAGCGTCACGGTCATTAGCTCGCCATCAATTCTCAACGCCTGCGCTTCTGTGCTTTCGCCAAGCTTCCGTAACTCAGTCGCATTGATGTTCTGCACGACAGGCTGTCGGCGTTGATAGATGATGTAGGTGCTTGCTGCGGCCAGCAACAGGAGCAGGCCGAGCGCGACAATGAGACTTGCTTTCTGCGCGCGGGGGATTAAACGAGGTAAAGGGGACGGCATAAAATCTCCAAAGCCGTGTGGCTGCTTTAAGGGGAAGCCGCACAGGCTCACGAAAATCAGGATTAAAAAAATCTGTTCGTTGGAAATGCGTAAGAGCAACTCGGAGGGAGCAACTACGCGAGATCGTTGAAGCGATCTGGAAAACTCTTGCGCGCTCCCGGCTGCATGAGACAGCGTGAACGCTTTGAATACTTTAGCAGTGGGCCGCAGTAGAAGTCCAGCACATTCAACTCGAAGCAGCAGGCGGTACTGACAACCTCTGTGTAATTCCAACTCCGCAGCTTCGGATGTCAGCTCTCGCGCTCCGGTTGCCGGAAAGTTAAAGGAAGAGATACTTGCCATACTTTCCTTGCTCTGAATCGAAACACAGCCCTTGAAGCAAGAGTGACAAGTTTCAATACAAACCCTCACCTTATCCAGGAGCGCGAAGCTCTCTTCCGAGCCTTCATTTTTCGCTAAACCGCCCAAAATTCGTTGTTTATTTAAATCCCGTATCGTTCAAGCGGTCTTGGCACAAACGTTGCTCAATAGCCTGTCAGGTTCTAATGAGCGAGTGATTTTTAATTCGGCGGATGCTCATCGAGAAGAAGGAGAAGAGGCTATGTTGTGGACAATTTTAGTGGTGCTTCTGGTTTTATGGTTGATCGGATTTGTTGCGAAAATCGGCGGGGGCTTGATTCACCTGCTACTCGTCGTCGCACTCGTAGTTTTCGTCATTAACTTGCTGACTGGCCGCAGAACAGTTTAGCTGCGGCAGCCAGTAAAAACTTCGGACAGCAATTTTAGGCTAAAGAAGGCGGGCAAAACTTTTCTTTGGCAACGCGGCGAGGGGGTTGCCGCGAAGGGTTAGATGGGGAACGGGCGGTGTCACAAAAAACACCGTAATTTCAGGAGGCTCAAAAAGGAGAAACGATTATGTTGTGGACGATTCTGGTGGTGCTTCTTATCTTATGGTTGATCGGCGCAATCGGTGGCATTGGCGGCAACTTGATTCACTTGCTGCTCGTCGTGGCGCTCGTTGTGCTCGTCATCAACTTGCTCACTGGCCGACGCACGGTTTAGTGAAACTGAAACAAACAACAACTATAATTCACAAAACGGAAAAGGGAGGCGCTGTCTCAACTCGCTTCCCTTTTCTGTTTTCAGTTTGAAAATTAAGATTCACCGCAGAGACGCAGAGACGGGCGCAGAGTTAGCGCAGAGGTTGAATGCTTTTCTCTGCGGAAACTCTGCGCTTGCTCCGCGCCTCTGCGGTGAAACTTCCGCTCCATGCATCCAATCGAACTCCGTCTTAGAAATCAATCAAACCAGCATTAAGCGATTTGATAACGCGCCCGACAGGATAAAGATTCTGTAATGGGTCTTTGTAAGGCGATCTCTCGTAGAAGAAATTTAATCTCTCGCTCGCGCTCGCGGCAAACTTCGGATCGCTTGCGACGCGCTGCTCAAACTCTTTTCGCAAATTCTCATCCTTCTGAAGCATTTCGCGCGCGAGTTTTTCAAGCACGTAGCTTTCGCCAGCCTCCTTCTGCTCGAAGATGGCATTGAAGAATCCCCACGCGACAAACGAATCGGGCGCGTCCGGCTCAAGCAGCCCGACAGCGACGCGTGCCGCAGGCTGGTCCAGAGGCACGACGACAGAGCCAGCCGGAAACATTCTCTGCTCGCGCACGGGCACTGTCTTGAACGTCGGCATTACGCGACCTTCAAACGGCGCGTTCGCCCACTTCGCATCCGTGAAGCGGTAGCTTTCGACTTCCATCTTGACGGACGCACCGAGTCGCTGCAAACGCAGGCCGTGCGCCGCAAGCACCTCAATCACCTCTTTCCATTGCGGCGGGATGATGTAATAGAGCGGCGGCGCGACGGCTACGGTCGTGCGGAAATCATCATAGAACGGGACGGTCATCTCAACAGGCTTGCTTCCGAAAACTACACGCTGCTCGCCTGAGACATTGCTTTGCTCCGTTCGAGACTCTACGGCTTTGAGACGATAAGGTCTCGATTTATCCGTCAACGCCACGCGAAGCGTATAACGACGCGACGGATCATAGCTCTTCCCTTCTTTGACAGTCTCTTCATCTGCCGCGCGAATCGCGCGAAAGAGACTTTCACGGTCACGATTAACTTCTTCGAGCGCATATCTCAACAGATCGTAGTTGCCGCGCACGCGCGAGCGATAACTTTTGAGCATATGCGTCTCGATGAGCATACCGGGACGATTGCGCAGAGGCGTGTAGCCCGTAGAGAAACGCGGCGAGCCGTTGAAATCTTCTATCCCCTTCGTCAAATCACGATTGTCTCGAAACTCAAGGTAGCGCGAAAGCAGATTGCCTTCCTTTTCTGTCGCAGGAGCGATGCGATTGTCAAAAGCTTCCTGCTCCCAAGCAAGCACAGACTGCGGCACGCCCGCATGACGCTCGTATTGATACGTCATGTTGTACTGAAAATCTGCGCCGTCCGTGACGTGGCAATCAATGAAGAGGTCTGGGTTCCACTTGGACCAGAGCTTAAGCCACGCGCGAGTCTCCGGCGCATCGGCTTTCATGTAATCGCGGTTCAGGTTGAGATTGGCGGTCGTCGTTCTCCATCCCATCTCGGCAGGGCCGTTCTGATTGATGCGATTGTACGGGCCAAAGCGTTCGTGCCCGTCCGTGTTGTAGATTGGGATAAAAAGAATCACAACATGGTCCAGCAGATTCTTGCGCGTGCCCGTGACGGCGATGTCGCGCAACAGGGCAAGGCCAGCATCCTTGCCGTCCGATTCGCCCGCGTGTATGCAGGCTTGAATCAACACAACAGCTTTGCCAGCCGAGCGCGCAGATTCAGGCGTAAACGTCGCGCCCGTTGCTGCAATCAGAAGCGGAAGGTCGCGCCCCTCGCCGCTCTTCCCGAAGCTCTCGAACCGAATCAAAGGAGAAGCTTTGGCGAGCCTGCGGCTATACTCAATCGTCTCGTCATAACGCGGCGTCTCGCGGTAGTCTGTCTTCTCAGCGTGCGTCTGCCATTCAGTCGGGACATTTGGCGATGTGCTTTGTGCCATGACAATGTAGCTGCTTGTTAGGATGATGACGAAAGCTAGAAGAATCAATCTGGCAGAGAGTAGCAAGGGCATCTATTATCTCCGTTCAGTAACTTTGAAAGAGAGCGGGGGCAAGCCCACCTTCCTGACTGCGCGATGTGAAGTTGAAAGATTCAACTCCATCAGGCTTTCAATTTGAGTTGAATCTTTCAACTCGAATGATCTCACAGGTCAGGAAGGCGGGCTTGCCCCCGCTCTCTCTTTCTTCATTTGTCCTTCATCTTCTACTGAAGCTCTTGATTGCAGGCGCGACATTGATCGCGCCGTCTGGCGTTGAGCGTGCCGCAGTTTGCGCAGCGATTGTACATCGTGCGCGCAAACCAGTTGGTGATGAGCGCGCTGGCGACGAGGATGGCGATCATCACGGCTGCGCTCAACAGTGTGTCTCTCAACTCTTGCGCTTCTCCCTCAAGCCTTGATGATACGCCTGCCCGCGCTCGTAGCCGCGGCGAAAAACATCTTCGCCATAGACATCACTGTAACGCTCTCTCAAACCCTCGGACGCTTCTTCATAAGATTTCCCGCGCACGCTCGGATGCAGAGCAGCCTCGAAGCCGCGACGATAGAGAGGCTCGTCCGTCTTGAAATCTTTTCCCTCGCGCGTGTACTCTGCCTCCTCGTCGTCGCGCAATCCGACCCACCAGTTTTCGCGCGCCGCGTCAATGCCTTCCGCGCCTGATTGAGCGATAATCCCGCGCGCAGTTTCGGCCTTAGCATCATCATCCGCGAAGGCGATGACCACCGAACGACCGCGCCGCAAAGCATCTTCATAAACGTACAACTCGTCATGCGGTAAACCTTTCGCCATGCCCTCTTCGAGTGCGTTACCGGCAGCAATGCCTGTCGCCGCGCCGCCTGCTCCGAGGATTGCCGCACCTAAAAGCCCTGCGGCAATTACAGGACCAACGCCCGGAATGAAGAGGCTGGCGATAGTTGCGCCGAGATGCATTCCGCCCGCGACGCCCAACGCGCCGCCGACCGTCCCGCCGAGAGCCGCGCCCATGCCCGGTTGTTCCGTATCAGTCGTCGGCACAGCCTGTTCAATCTCTTCTGTGGATTCGCCGGGCGTTAAGTGATTGATGTGTTCTTCAGAGATGTTTGCCGAACGAAGATTTTCGATAGCGCGCTCCGCATCAACGCGCGAGTTGAAGATGCCTGTCACAGTCGTCATACGTGAAAAAGTTTAAGCCGCCCGCCTCTTGAGAGCGAGGATGCTTGGGCCGCCTTTCTTCGGCCACCGTCCGAACTTTCGGAAAGTTAGGACGAACAAATTGTCTTTCGCAAAGTTTCAAGGATTCTATCAGAAAAGCTGTCCGTTGTCCGTAGTCAGTTGTCCGTTGTTTGTGGCTAC
>JBAWGU010000379.1:0-6887 GCA_049593215.1 Pyrinomonadaceae bacterium | reverse complement strand
CAATAACTGCGCGCATCCCCGCCTCGCGCGCGGCCAGCGCCACAGCCTGCGCGTGATTGCCCGAAGAGAAAGCCACCACGCCGCGCCGTCTTTCGTCTTCCGTCAGAGAAAGAATTTTGTTTGTCGCGCCGCGCGCTTTGAACGCTCCGGCGCGCTGCAAGTTCTCGCACTTGAAAAACAGTTCGCGCCCCGTTACTTCGTTGAACGCACGCGATGTGACGACGGGCGTGCGATGAATCTTATTTTTAATGCGTGCTTGAGCTTCGCGTATGAGTTCGAGTGAAAGCATGAATCAATAAAATGACGTGACACGTCGGTTATCTAACGTGAAATTCGGCAGGCCGTTTTAATCGGATGTTGCAAAAGGCTCTAATTCTTTCAAAATCAGAGATGTCATCTGTGATGACTATAGCGCCCGCGCGGCGTGCTGTGCGTGCGATGAGTACGTCGCGTAAGATTCGCTGTTGCTCCGCTTTTGAAATACGTTGCGCCCTCGATCCTGCTTTCGACTTTTGACCTCGTTGCATAGAGTTGAGGACTTTACCAGCCAGCCACCAATCTTCTTGCATTCCATGCCTGCAATTCAGAATTGTCTTTGGCTCCGGCAGCGAGTTCTTGAACGACTACGGCGGATAAAACAAAACCGGCAGGGAAATATGCCGGTCTGTGTTTGATGAAAACATTTGTATCGTAAGTGAAGGTGGGCATGGGCTATCAAATTGCTTTCCTTCCCGGACGACGATTCTTGTAAGTCTTGGCCCAGGCACGATAGAGCAACTGATCTGCCTGACTCATTTCTTCAAGGGAAGCTGGACTATGAACTCGACCTGTGGTGCTCTTGTTTCCGTTTGGAGAATTTATCTTCGACTCATCACCCCGGACGCGTGTGGTGTGGCCGGACTCTACCTGTCGTTGACGAACTCCAGCAGCCTTGCGCGGTTTTTTTGCTGTATGAGAATTTCCAGACATCCTGAATCCTACCTGCAAGATGAAGTATAGCACAGAACATCCGGCTAAACTTCGACGGGCAGTTGGGCTTGGCTGCTTTCCATCTGCATGTCAAAAACTTCTGCGAAGCGCGCGGCGATGCAATCTTCGACGGCGCGCATGTCAACTTCGCGTCCAAGTATCTCTTTCATCGAAGTGACGGGTTCGCCTTCGCAGGCGATGATGAGATTGAAGAAGCTGAGGTCTGTGTTGACGTTTAAGGCGAAGCCGTGCGTGGTGACCCAGCGCGCGATGTGAACGCCGATGGCGGCGACTTTGCCGCGCTCGGTGTGAACGCCGGTCAAGCCTTTGATGCGAAAAGATTCGATGCGGAAATCCGCGAGCGCGCGAATCAGAACCTCTTCCAGATCGCGCACGTAGCGGTGAACGTCTTCGCGTTCAGGACTCAGGTTGATGATGGGATAGCCTATCGTTTGGCCCAGCCCGTGATAGGTGACTTTGCCGCCGCGATTGGTCTCGAAGATGCGGATGCCGCGCGCGTCTAAGGTTTCCTGCGTGGCGAGTATCCCATTCTGTTTTGCTCCGCGCCCGAGCGTGAAGGTGTGCGGGTGTTCGAGCAGAAGCAACGTGTCTGGCTGCTGGCCCGTCAAAACAGCGCGCTCCGTCTCTTTTTGCAGAGCGAGCGCCGCGCCGTATTCCTGAAGACCCATGCGCCTGACTCTTAAAAGTTTCTGCTCCATCACTCGCTTCGTCTGCAATGGGAAAAATATTTGAGCGCATTGTAGCAGCAAAGACTTGACGGCACACTCTCAAGAAGAATAGTTTGAAGAGGACACGAACACAGCTAAAAGGAGATTGCAAATTGAAACGCGCACTCATTCTACCCGTCACCCTCCTGTTTCTACTTTCACTTGACGCTTCGGCACAGACACGGCGGCGCACAACGACGAGCCGTCGCGGACGCGCTGCCGCAGAGCAGAAGACGCCTGCGCTCTCCTCGCGCGCTCAGGCTGCTTCGCAGTTGTCAGAGCAGATTAAATCCATCGCGCGTTTCCTTTACCTGTTTGGTCCAATCTCCAGAGAGTTGGCGAGCAGTGATGCGGCGGCGCAGAGCAACCCGCAGGGTTCGTCGCAGACGATGGAGAGAAACAAGGTGAAGCTGAGAGAGGCTTTTCACGCTTACCGCGTGAAGATGGATGAGCTGGAAAATCTTTTCAGCACGTCGCAGGAGTTACGCCCATTTTATCCGGGCCTGCTCGGCATCGCGTCGAGCGCAGGCGCGGCAGAGGACCAGATAACGGCTAATCGTTACGAGCAGGCCGGAAGGTCTTTGCTCGATGTGCTCAACCGTATGACAGATGTGCTGAGGGATTTGCGTTAATCCTCTTGATTAGTAAGGGCGAATGTGACGAGCAAGAAGGTTATTGTGTAATCTGTGATGGCTCAAGCTTCGCTGGTATGTCTTTACCCTCCCAGATTGAGCCGTCATCATAACGAACCTCTGTCACTGCGACTTCTAACATGAACCTTCCCTTGAAATCCTCTCCGTTTCGCAAGGAAATAATTTCTTTAGGAGTGGTGATGGGAATGTCAACTTCACGCTCCTCACCCGTCGAAAGATAGCTCAAATCAATCAGTGCTGATTGCCTCGTGAGAATCACTGTATTGAGGTCTTTGCCATCGAATAAGAACCAACTGAATTTTATTCCCGTGACACCTTTGGGCGAATGGTTTTTGAGCTTTGTGACCTTGATTGACAGTTGCTTATCTGGAAGAGGCTCTCCGACAAGGCGCGAAATCTCGACCGGGATTAGCTTAGAGCCGGGGCGGTGATATTGGACGAAAGAAAATCCCCAATGCTCCCTCTCTGCCTCAGATTTCTCACCTTGCGTGCTCTGAGCCACGCTCCGGCTGGCGGTAAAGATAAGAAAAAATGTGAGAAAAAGGACGAGATTGCGGGCGCGACATTTCATAGTGTCTCCCTTATGTGAGAATTGAGTTGGTGCCAGCTTGTAAGCACGAGATTAACGCCGCAAATATTATTTGCGCTTGGGATAGTAGCCTTGGCGGGCGCGTATGCGCAATTCCGCGCGCGTTGGCACTGCGACTTTGATGCGCAGGAATTTGCCGCTCGGCGATTCGTCGCCTGAGTAGTATTGCAGCAGATACTGCGAGCGCAGCTCGTTCGTAATCTGGCGAAAGACTTTCTCCAAATCTTCAATTCTTTCAGGGACGAAGGAAGAGCCTCCGGTCGCTTCGGAGAGTTGCTCCATTCCGTTTTGCGCGCGTGTGGCGGCGATGTTGATATGGAGCGGGTCGCCGCTCGGATTGATTGAATAGAAGACAGCATCCGCGCTCTGGACCTCACGCCCTACTTCCGCAATCGCGCGGTTGTAAATCTTCTGCTTGGCAGAAACTGTCACGGCCTCCTGCTCTTCGCGCGTCGCGCCGATAGCCTTCTTAATCTTCTCGCTGTAATTATCATCGCCATCCGAGATGACCAGAATGACGCGGCGATGCTGCGGCGGCGTGTTCTGCGAAAGATAATGCGCGGCGTCAATCACAGTGTCGAAGAAGGCCGTCGGGCCTTTCGCTGGCTGAAGTGTGACGAGCTTGTTTGAAGCGCGCTCGGCAGTGTCGCGCGCCTGCTCCAGTCGCGGCTGTTGTCCGATGGTAAAGACTGTCGCGCGGTCAATAGGCTTGAGCACCTGTTTGAGAAAACTTGCGGCGGCATGTCGCTCGAAATCAAAGCGCGCATCAACGCTTCCCGACACGTCGAGCAGGACGGCTATCTCAAGCGGCACCTGTTCGGGGTCGCCCATCTGCGCAATCTCCTGCTTTTTGCCTTCTTCTTGCAGAAGAAAATCCTGCATCTTCAAACCTAGCACGGGCTGCCCTGCATTGTCCGTGACAGAGACAGGCACGACGACCAGATTGGAATTGACGCGCACCACATCGCCTTCGTCAACTGCTTCATCTTCAGGCTTGGGCGTCGGCTTCGGCTTAACGTAAGGTTTGGGCGGTGGCGGCTCCTGTGTTAAAGGATTCGGAGTCGGCGTCGGAGTCTGTTGCGGCGCAGTAGTTTTAGTTTGCGACGCGGATTGTGTCTGCGGTCCATTGGTTTGCTCGCGCGCGCCTGTGTGTGCGCCGGACAAAAGAAGAGCCAGCGCGCAAAGGCTGAGCGCCAGCAAAGAAATTTTTCTCACTCTGTTCCCGCTTACCATCATCTCGCGCGCCAACTCCTCATGCCGCCAGCCCATGTTCTTCTGAGTTGCTGGCCCATCCGCATCCTTAATTCAATTGATGCCGACCGGCGGCATGATGGTTGGCAGAAGATGGTAAATGGTAAATGGTGAATAGTGAATGGAAGAAGCGGTTCATCCATTTACCGTTTACCATTTACCATTTACCAACAAGTCGCTGCCCTTAAGGATTTGTCACTTGCGACGTGCTGCCGGACGGCGTAGTGATCGGCGTCGTCGGTTGGGTCAGGCCGCGATTAACGAGCAGCTTGACTTCGACGCGACGATTCTGCGCGCGTCCATCACGCGTCGTGTTGTCTGCGACAGGCTGCGCTTCGCCGAAGCCGTAAGGCGTGACGATGCGGCGCAGAGGGATGTTGTGATTGTCAACGAGGTAACGAATCACGGCATCTGCGCGACGCTGGCTCAGACGGCGGTTGGTCTCCTGATTGCCCGTTGCGTCAGCATAGCCCGTGACTTCAAGCACGTAGCCTTTGGCGTTCAGCGCCTTTGTGGCTAGAGCATCAAGCTGGCCCTTCGCATCTGTAGAGAGGGCTGCGCTGCCCGGTTTAAAATTAACTCTGGAAACTTCCTGCGGGACATAATCGTCGAGCGCGCTGATACGGTCATTGGTAGCGTTGACGCCCGCGACAGCCTGATCCGCAGTCTCCTGCGCGGCCTTCGCTCCACCTTTCGCAGCGTTGGAAACTGCGGCGAGTTCGTCTATCTGGCCTGAGAGACGCTGTGCGTTCTGCTCAACCTGTTGCAGCTTGTTCTCGGTTGTGCTGGCGCGTTCTTCGAGCGGAGTGGCGCGCGCTTCAACTGATTGCGCAACGCGAAGGTCGGAATCGTTGAAACGAACTTTCTCGGCCACGAGCTGGCCCGAAGAGTCGCCGCGTCCTTCGACCTCCAGGTTGAGTCCGCGAAGGATGTTGGTCACGCCATAGTTGGTCCCGCTACGCAGGAAGCCGCCTTTGGTTTTGACGCTCGTCCGGTCTGTCAAGGTGACTACTGTGTCCACGCCGTTAGCGTCGCGGACGGTGAAGGTGTCGGCGGTGCGGGCCGTGACGACGCCTTTAATTTTCATCTTCTCGCCGCTTGAGACGCTCCGAGCGCGAGTGGTTGATCCTGTCCCGCCCTGCGCAAATGCCGCCGGAGCGAGCGCCAGCACGAGACCAAAAGCGAGGGTCAACAGTCTAAACTTTCCAGTCTTATTTATACTCATCATTAACTCCATCCATCTTAATTTGGGCGAGAACGTTTCTTACTAAGAACCGCCCGCCGGGTTTCGCCGAAGGTCTTTAAGACCATCTCAAACAAGGGGAAGGAAGGGAATCGTCCGAATAGATGACATTGGCGCACGCCTGCGCCTGACAGCCCCCGCGCCCCCAAACTCTGCGACCGGAGCTTTCCCTGATCCCTGCCCGATGCCTACTTCACGCTTTCCACCATTGAATAACGCATCATAACCAACAATCGAACGAAGTCAAGATGCCTAAACAACAAAGAGAGCGTTTGCGAAGATTAATTAGATAATCGCCATCCGATTGCAATAAATGAGGAGAGATAAGACATAAAAGAGGAAGAGGGGAAACGGGTAAAAGGAAATAAGAGCAGGCTCGATCATCAAGTTGCCTTACTTCCTTTTACCCTTTCCCCTTTCTCATATCGAAAATTGGCCTGCTTCGAGAATCTCTTTGACGTAGGCGAGAAACTTCTCCGCGTCCGAGCCGTCAATGATGCGATGATCGAAGCTGAGCGCGAAGTAGGCCATTGAGCGAATTGCGATAAAGTCGTCGCCGTCAGGTGTCGTCATCACTTTCGCGCGTTTCTCAATTGCGCCGACGCCGAGGATAGCGACCTGCGGCTGGTTGATGATGGGCGTGCCGAAGAGTCCGCCGAAGACGCCCGGGTTAGTGATTGTAAAAGTCCCGCCAGCAACTTCGTCAGGCTTGAGCTGCTTTGAGCGCGCACGTTCTGCCAGATCGTTTGCCGCGCGTGCGAGTCCTGAGATGGAAAGATCGTCTGCGCGTTTGATGACGGGAACGATCAGGCCCCAGTCGAGCGCGACAGCCATGCCTAGATTGATGTCGCGTTTGTAGATGATCTGGTCGCCACTGACCTGAGCGTTGAAGATTGGAAACTTGCGTATCGCCTGCGTGACGGCTTGAAAGATGAAAGGCATGAAGGTGAGCTTCGTGCCCGTGCGCTGCCCGAACTCTGCGCGGTGTTGTTCGCGCAGTTTCGCTATGCGCGTCATGTCTATCTCGTAAACGGTCGTGACGTGAGCGGATGTGCGGCGCGACATGACCATGTGATCTGAAATCTTCTTACGCATGACGCTCATCTGCTCGACGCGATCTTCTGCGGCGGGCGCGGGTGTCGGGGCAGCAGGAGTCTGGATTGACGTTGCAGTCGAAGATGCTGCGCTCTGTTGCGCCGTGCGTCCTGCCTGCATAGCTTCCTGCGGAGTCAACGCTGCGCCCGATTCGATGAAGCTCAGGATGTCATTCTTCGTCACGCGCCCGCTCATGCCTGTGCCTTCGAGGCGCGAGATGTCTATGCCGTGCTCTTTAGCGATGTTGCGCACGAGCGGGCTTGAGCGCGCGCGCCGCAACTCTTCTACCGAACGCTCTTGCCCGTTTTCACTCTTCGCAGAGGTTGAAGGCGTTGCTACAGTTTGCGTCGGAGCGGGCG
>JBAWGU010000378.1:0-3217 GCA_049593215.1 Pyrinomonadaceae bacterium | reverse complement strand
GCGGTGGATGATACTTTTGGGACACGCTCTTAAAATTTAACTGCACGTGTTTGGGGACCAAAGCTTTTGTCGGCTGATGAACGGCTATCAGAGGAAGCGGGAATGATTAAGGATTGGTGGCGCGAGTTTTGGCGCGTGAGGCGCGGTGACGTGGCGGCGATGCTGGTCATCGTGCTCTTTTTTGCGCTCTTCTTCGGGCCGGTCATCATCGAAGGGAGATTCTTTCTCTGGTACGACTCTTATATAGAATCTTTGCCTGAGCGCGTGGTTGCGTGGGAAATGATCAGGCAAGGGCAGCTTCCGCTCTGGACGCCTTTGATGATGTGCGGGTATCCGTTGTTTTCGATGGCGCAGGTTGCCATTGGCTATCCGCTCACATGGGGCTACCTGTTCCTGCCCGGCCACTGGGCCGAAGAGATTTACGTGCTCGCCCCTTACCTCCTTGCCCCTGCCTTTACTTACGCCTACGCGTGCACCATCGGGCGCAGCCGGACGGCATCGCTGCTGGCCGCGCTCAGTTACGGCTATGGCGGGTTGATGCTCATCGCCTACATACATAACGGGATGCTGCCGAACTCTACGATGTGGTTGCCGCTCGTCCTGATTGCCGTTGACCGCGCGCAGACGAAACCATTCGCTACCTCGCTTTTGTGGACCACAAGCGCATACGTGATGTCTGTGCTTTCAGGAATCGGGCAGGGCTTTCTGTTAGTCGGCCTGCTGGCTCTCTCTTACGCTCTGTTCCTCGCGCTCACTGCGCCGCGACCTGACGGCGAGAAAGAGATTTTCGGGGGCATAGGGTTCGGGTGGCAGCGTTGGCGACCTCTGGCCGTCGCCGTCGCCGCGCTTTTTACGTCTGCGGGGATTGCAGCGTT
Organism: Pyrinomonadaceae bacterium; assembly: GCA_049593215.1. Taxonomy (GTDB): domain Bacteria; phylum Acidobacteriota; class Blastocatellia; order Pyrinomonadales; family Pyrinomonadaceae; genus JBAWGU01. The sequence continues at coordinate 2,342 of JBAWGU010000378.1, read as the reverse complement.
TCAAATTCTTGAGACGCTGCGCGCACAACGTCGCAGCATTCGCAGCACGCTCAGCTACGAGATTTTCAGCGAAGGCTCGTTCACCCTGCGCATGGCTTCCAAGTCTCTCATCGCGCCTTTTTACAATCACGGCGACATCGTGACGACGTATGTGCCGCCGGTTGCGTTGTTGCTGGCGGTCGTGGCTGTCGTCTGTGCGTTTCGTGACAGGCGGCGCGACGCGCGTATCTTCTTCTGGTTGATTGTGGCTTGTGTCGCGTGGATTTTAATACTCGGAATCAACACGCCTCTTTATCGCGTCCTGTTTTACGTGCCTGTCCTGAAACTCTTTCGCGGTGCGGCGCGACACGCTTTTGAATGGACGTTTGCCATCTCAATGCTGGCAGCTTACGGGTGGGACTTCGTTGTTAAGCGCGTGTCGCGTGAAGAGAAGAGTGCGGACGGTTTGCCGCGTCGCGGAATCTTTCAAAGTCTGGCGGCGTTGTCGCTTGGCTTAGTTGTTGCCCTGCTCTGGTGGAAGGCGATGAAGCGCGTGCCCGGCCCGACTGCGTTGATAAAGAGCGAGCTTTCCGAGCGCGGGTTTTTAATCTGGAAACTCTGTTTCACGTCGCTGGTGTTTTTAGCCATCTGGTTGAGTTTGAAGTTGAGCGCGCGAAGAGTGCGCATGGGTGTGGCAGCGTGTGCGATTGCGCTCGCCTGTTTTATCGAGCCGTTCATGCTGGTCTCCGGATGGTGGTGGCCTCTGGCTAAGCCCGCCAGCAGGGTCACGATGCCGACTGCTCCGACGCGCTTCTTACAGCAGTTTACGCCGGAACAGAATCGCATTTACACGCACGTCCATCTGGACGCGGAAGAGTATAATCCGCAGCCGCTCTTCGATTCGCAGAACCTGACGATGCTTCACGGCCTGCAAAACGTCGCGGGTTACGAGCCTCTGACGCTTGAGCGTTACAGCCGCGCGCTTGGAAACGTCTGGCTCGACGGTGTGACAACGCGGGGCGGCTTCACTCCCGACGAGACTCTTTTCAAAAAGCAGTCGCACGTGCTGGACCTGCTCAATAACAGTTATGTGTTGATGTACGCTAACCCTTTGGAGGTCACTGAGAATCGGAAAGAAAGAGACGGCATTAAGTTTCCCATCGCAGATGAATTTTTCGGATTGGAGCCGGGGCAGAAGGTGGAGCTGGTTGGGATGGAGGCAGAAGGCGACACTCTGGCCTTCATCACGTTTTTGACTTACTCCGCACCTCTGGATCAGGGCACTCCTGTTGCTCGCCTCAGAGTCTGGACCACTGACGGCGAGGTGATTGAGCGCGAGTTGCGCGCGGGAGTGGACAGCGCAGAGTGGGCGCACGAACGCCCGGACGTGCGCCCGAACGTTCGCCACACGCTCGCGCCCATCTTCGATCTGGCGGGTGATGTGGTGGTGGAATTTCCCATCTATCGTTTCTTCTCGCGCGTCCCGCTCGGAAAATCCGTGAAGGTTGAGCGAGTGGAAATCTCAAATATCAGAAACGATTCTTCTGTTGTCTTCTTTAAGGAGGTGATATACAACTCCGCCACCTCTCGCTCATTCGCGCTTCAGCGAGAGCCTACTTTCGACCCTCAAAAATGGCAGCCTGTTTACAACAAAGATAATGTCCTGATACTGCGTAACACGCGCGTGCTGCCGCGCGCATGGCTCGTCGCAGAAGCGGAAGCTGTGGACGGCGAAGAAGCCTTAGCGCGCATACGAGGCGCGAGCGAGCGCGAGTTTGACCCGCGCAGAACTGCGCTGCTTGAAGTAGCGCGCGAGAATTTACCGGAGCTTCCGGGCGGCGCAGTTTTGCCCGCCTCAAGCGCGCGTCTGGTCTCTTACGAGCCGAACCGTTTAGTGATAGAGACAGACGCAGACACGCCGTCCGTACTCGTCGTTAGCGAACTGAATTACCCGGGATGGGAAGCAACGGTTGATGGTAAAGCCGCGCCCATGCACACTGCGGACTTTCTACTGCGCGGCATCGTGATGCCTGCGGGCAAGCACCGCGTAGAGATGGAGTACAAAGCTCCTGCCGCGCGCAACGGAGCGTTTATCTCTCTCTTCACGCTGCTTGGCTTGGTTGGTCTGGGTGTTTATGAACGACGCAGCAAGAAGCTCACAACACTGTAGGGGCAGGGCTTGTCCCTGCTCGCATTTAATGAGAGAAGAATTCAAACAGGATGGACAGGATAGACAGGATAAAAGAAATGATGAACGCGAAATGATGAATGATGAAGAGCACGCTCTTCGTCTTTCCCGTCCGCGTTCAGCCTTTCTCATTCATCGCTTCTTCTTTATCCTGTCTATCCTGTCCATCCCTGTT
>JBAWGU010000377.1:0-2694 GCA_049593215.1 Pyrinomonadaceae bacterium | reverse complement strand
ACAACGGACAACGGACCACTGACTACGGACAGCTTTCTTTTACATCGAGCCTTCGTCTGCGGAAGGGCCGTAGATGGAGGGAACGGGGATGTCGTTGAGACGAAGGTAAACGCCAAGCTGTGCGCGGTGGTGTATGTTGTGGTTCATCACAAAGCCGCGCAGCACGACGATGCGCGGCATCGTCATGACAGTGTTTCCGCCGGAGAGCAGAGACCAATTCTCCAGCAGATGCTCGTTGCTCGCTCCTTCAATCGCAGCCCGCGCCGCAGCCACATTCTTATCAAATGCCTCAAGCAACTCTTCGCGCGAGTTTGCCTGTGGTGTCTTAAACGGCGGCTCGCCCACCGGAGCAATGTCCAGCGCGTCTTTCTCAACCGCGTGGATTGCCCAACTCGGCAAGTTCGCCAGATGCGACGCCAGCCCTCCCATTGTTGTGGACTTCTCATGCGGCTTCCAATCGAATCTATCCTCCGGCACTCTCTCCAGCGTCCTGCGCGTGTTCGACATCTCCTGATCAAACTCAGACAGCATTGTTTCGCTCAGTCTCATACGTTTCTCCTCAACCTTCCATTCCGAATTTATTGTAATGAGATGCTATCAAACTATTCATCCTACTCTTCTCTTCGAGCCATGAACCGCTCCGAGAATAAGCCCAAGAATTCCTCCGGCAATAATTTCAACAGCCTTTCCATCGGCTGCGTACATATACCAATAAATATTCCCAAACTGCCTTGCTATTATGTCTCTGATATACACTCCTACAATCGCTCCGATAACTATCCCGATAAGTGATGTGTTTACTTTACCAACATGAGCCTTGCCGATAGGTATGAGGACCAGTCCGATTATCAAACCATGCAATACTCCGACCAGCAACGCACTAAGAATTGGCTCTATCTTATAAAAATCTAGTATTGGTGCGGCAACTGCCCCGGCAACCAACCCGCAGATTGCTCCAAAGATAATCTTGCCCAATGTCCTGCTAAAGGCCCTGGCTATAAAAGATGGTTCGATAAACTGATGCGGCGGCGCTGCCGTGGGCTGATAAGCCATACCTGCCGGAGGCGGCGGAGGCGGCGAGGGCGTATAGTCTTCTGCTTTCAGGAAGGCATCGGGCCGCACTCGCTCGAAGTACCATTCAAGGATCGCCGTCAGGTTCTCGAAAGACCTCCGCACGTCCTCCTTCGAGACCTCTTCGCCGTAGCTGTGGGTGCCGACGTTACCGAGGTCGCGGATGTAGCTGGCGTAGGCTCCGAGTCGCTTCGGCATGTGCCCGTCTTTGACCAGACGTTGCAACAGATTCTCTAGCGGCCTTGTCCCCGGGTCCTCCTTGCAACGGAGCCGGAAGACATCGCGGACGACATATTCTAGAACCTTGCGGGCGCGTGTGAGCGCCATCTCAGGATCATCGTTCGAGATGCGCACGGCCTTACTGACTCCCTCACGGAGTTCATGGAACTCAGCCGTGAGGTGATCAAGGCGACTGAGAAGTAACTGAAGTGTCTGGTCGGTCATAAGCTGCGCCGGGACATTCTGAAGTGGGGCGAGGATATTATTACAACGACAGCGAGTCAATGATAATTCAACAAAGGCTGCTTCATACATCTCCCCCATGATGCGCTCTGAAAACTGAAAACTGCTTTCACTTGTCACTGCCCTCAAAATTTTCCGAACTCATTTGGCCTTTTCATCGTTTCCATGTTGGAACTTATCAGGAGAAGCGGAGGGGCGGCGATGAAACGACTATTGATTTTAACTCTTCTTGTGGCGGGCGCGGCTTGCGCGGGCGCTGTCAACCGCAGCACGCATATTCATATCACTTCCGGCCAGAATCAAAGTAGCAGCAACAGCAGTCAGGCGCGCGAAGAGATTCACCAGAGCTATCAGCTCACGCCCGGCGCGCATCTAGACATCAGCGGCATCAACGGCACAGTCCAGATTGAAACCTCCGACACCAACACAGCAGAGATTGACATTGTGCGCACGGCTGGCAGCCGCAAAGATTTGGACAGCACGAAAATCGTCATTGAACACACAGCCAACAGCCTCACGATTCACGGCGAAAATAATCAGGGCTTCTGGCGCAACCTCGTTCGAGGCGAAGTCAAGCAGCAGGTTATCGTGCGCGCGCCCAGACAGATCACGCTCGAAGCTCATGGCATCAACGGCCATGTGAAGATTGGCGAAATCGAAGGCGGAGTGGACCTGAGCGGCATCAACGGCGGGCTTGAAGTGGCGCAGGCCGAAGGCCATTCGGATATTCACGGCGTCAACGGCGGCGTCACCCTCAACGTCAAAGAACTCGGCAAAGATGGCCTTGAGATGAGCGGCATCAACGGCGGCGTTGAGCTTCGTCTCGCCGCAGACCTCAACGCAGACCTTGAAGCGCACGGCATCAACGGCAGCGTCCGTTCCGAAATCCAGAGCGTCACCGTCGAAAAAGAGAACCGCTCAAACTATTACGCGCGCATAGGCGCAGGCGGCTCTCCTATCTCAATCAACGGCATCAACGGCGGCGTGCGCCTGACAGCGGGCACAGGCCAGACACGCGCAGCCGCCAGCAATGGTGCGGGAAGCTAAGACGAGGTTTGTAGGGGCAGGGCTTGTCCCTGCCCGCTCAATTTACAGAAGAATTCAAACAGGGATGGACAGGATAGACAGGATGAAAAAGCGAACTCTTTATCCTGTCTATCC
>JBAWGU010000376.1:0-2515 GCA_049593215.1 Pyrinomonadaceae bacterium | reverse complement strand
GAAGGCGGAAGGATGAAGGATGAAAGTGTGGCTTTTTAAGATGAGCCATTCAAGTTAAGTAGTCATCCTTTCATCCTTCCGCCTTCATCCTTCCGCCTTGCTTTTCATCTCCACTCTCCGAACCGCTCACGCGCATACGCGCGACGTTCGTTGAATCGCTGCCTGAGCGCAATTAATTGCTCGCGGCGATACTCGAAGAGCCAGCCTGTAAGCGCAAGCAGCGCGCCCACCGTCAGCAGGTAATACTTCAAAGGCACTTGCAGCCAATCAACACTCGTGAAGACGAGCGCGGCGAGTTCTATGATGAGCGTGGAGAGGCCGACGACGACGGGCGCGCGCAGCCTGCCAAACATGCCGAACAACAGAAGGGCGAGCGCAGCGCAGAGCACGCCTATGTCTCGCCAGGGCGCGGGCACATCCAGCGCCAAACGATATTCAAGCGCGCGTAGCAGTAGCGGCACGCAGAGCAGCAAGCTTCCCAACCAGAATAACGCCCTTGCATCACTCGCATAATCTTTCCACTCGCGCCTCATGCTCATGTAAGAGACGATGAGCAGCACGATTGCCACGGGTGTCGTGTAAACTTCTACGTCCGCGAGCGGGTCGTAGCCCCCGCGCAGGCAGGCCAGCCAGAATGCAATCACGCCCACATATAATCCAGCACGAAAGTAGCGCACACGCGCTCTTCCCTGTGAGAAGAGACTCGCTCCAAGCGACATCAACGAAATCGCCATCATCGTCAAACACGGCGCAAGCAACTGTGCGCTGCCAACAACAAGCGGAAGGGATTGAAGAGCGGCAACAAAAAAACTGATTGCTGCAACTGCTGCGGCAGCCGTGCCGAGCGGCGATGCGAGCCATTGTGCTTGACGCGCTCGCGCGTAAAGACCTGCACCGAAGAAGATGGGAAAGAGCGCGACCGCGAAGAGAAATGCAAACCAGCGCACTTCCACACGCAACGCGACAAGCAGCGCAATAAGGAACGCGCCCGCGTGCATGGCCGCAAGGTAAACGAACCCTGAAACTTTTCTGCGCGCAACGCGCTCGGTCCAGTAAAGCAACGCGAGCAAGAGAACAATCGCTGCGCTTGAACTGCCCTCTTCAATATGAATCAACGCCGACGCAAACCACAGCGCGGCGCAGAGCGCAACGGCGCAGTCTGCCACAAGCTGAACAATCTCACTTAACGCACGCCCGGTCTTTCCACTTGTTTCCGTTTTCCAATCAATCAGACGCGCGCTTGCTTCGTTCATCAGAAAAGCAGCGACGATCACAAACGCAGCGACAGGCCATGCTGACGGCAATGCTCCAAACTCCTTCAGAGCGTCGCCGCAGGTTGCGACGCCGACGAGCGCGGCGATGGAGCAGAGCGCAGTTCCAAAAATCGAATGCTCGCGCCACGCGCGCAACGCGCCGTAAAAAATTGTTCCGGCGAGCAAACAAAAGACTGAAGGGAGAATGCGGCGCAGTTCTATTTGAGAGTTGGATTGCGGCCACACCACAAACATGAAATGTAAAGTCAGAGACGCTGCGCTGGCCCAAAATAGAATCAGCACAAACTCCGCGTCCGCCGCCCTGACAAACGGCATCGCAAGCTGCGGCTCTGTTTGTCGCCTCTGCGCAAAATGCGCGCACGCGTAGAGCGCGAAAGGCCAGAGCGCGCACGCTGCCGCAACAAGTGTGTACGACTGGATTGATGCGCTGGCGAGCGCGACGAGAAACGCAATGGTCAGGAAAAATGCGGAAGCAAAAGCGAGCGCAACCTGCGCCACCCTCCCGCAGAATCGCGGCGCGCTCAAGCAGGCAAACGCGACGGCGACGAAAGCGAAAGATGCGCTCAGCTTCCACGTTGCCTCTCCCGTGTTGACGAGCGCTGCTAAACAGATTGGAGCAAGCAGCACACAGACAAAGAGTGTTGCAGACGAGAGCGCGCTCGCTAGCTCTTCTTCACGCGAAATGCGTGAGGCGAGCGCGACGATAACGCAGGTTGCCGCGAGGATGAAAAGGTTTGTCGAAGCCGTAAGTCTAAGGCCATCGCACGCCAGAAACTCCGTCCAGATGAGCGCCAGCGCGCTCGCCATGTAAAGCGGCACGCGCAACTTTGTGTAGATGTATCGCCCCGCAAACCACGCCACGTAAGCGAATCCCGCAAAGAGCAGCATCGCCACACTCGCGTCATACGTGTACGCGCGCAGTCGAAACATTCCCTCGTACAGCGTTGGCGACGGCAGCAAACGCAGAGGCATGTAAAGAATCAGGCACACCAACGCTCCCGCAATGGAAGCGTGCGCAAGCGGCGCGATCCATAAAGACTGACGATGGACGACGGACGCTGGACCACCAGAACTGTTTTTATCATCCATCGTTTGTGGTCCAGCGTCCGCGCCTTGTGCGGCGAACAATCTTGAAAGATGAATGAAGATAAGCGACGCTCCCATCAACGTCAGCGCGTAGAGGCCAAACGCTTCGCGCTCGCTCCTGTAAACGAGCGCCCAGAGAGTTGCGACGCTTGCCG
>JBAWGU010000375.1:0-2397 GCA_049593215.1 Pyrinomonadaceae bacterium | reverse complement strand
GTGAAAGACATTTTGCTTTTGCTCATCACTCATCACTCATCACTCATCACTGCTTTTATTTTGCGCGTTCCATGTAGCGACCCTCTGTGGGGTCAACGCGGATGCGGTCGCCTTCGTTGACGAAGGGCGGCACTTGAATGGTGACTCCGTTTTCGAGCGTCGCGGGCTTGTTGACGTTTGAGACTGTCGCGCCTTTGAGTGACGGTTCCGTGCTGACTACTGTCAACTCCATTGAGGGCGGAAGGTCAATGCCGATAGGAGCGCCTTCGTGAAATTCCGCTTGAAGGCGCAGCCCCGGCGTGAGCCATTGTGCCGCATCGCCAAGCTCTTCATCACTCAGGGCCGTCTGCTCATAGTTTGCCGTGTTCATGAAATGATGATGCGAGCCGTCGGAATAGAGATATTCCATCTCGTGCTGCTCAAGCACGGCGCGCTCAACCGAATCTGCGGAACGAAAGCGATGCTCGAAAGATGAGCCTGTGCGAAGGTTGCGCAGCTTGGCCTGAACCATCGCGCGCAGGTTGCCCGGCGTGTGATGGCGAAACTCAACGACCTTGCACAACTGTCCCTCAAAAAGGATCACCATGCCGCGTCTGATCTGCGTTGCAGGAATTGCCATAAGATAATTCTAATCTCCGTCTTTTAATAAAATCGCTTTGCGGACAGAGCCAGTGAGAGATAGTCCGGTATCGAGCGCCCTCCGCAAACCCGTTAGTCTAGCGAGCCGCGCAGAGTTTTGTCCAGCGTTAAGAGCAAGGATGAAGGCGGAAGGATGAAGGATGAACGCATGGCTGTCGAAGATGAGTGATTCAATCAAAGCCATCGCACTTTCATCCTTCATCCTTCATCCTTGCTCTTCATCCACTCTGTCTTCACCTTCAAGCTTGAAATAGACGCGAAGCGTAACCTGATATTCAAGGCGTCCGCCCTGCAAGCCTCCGCGTTGCTCCTGAACAACAAACCATGAAAGCTCGCGAAGAGTTTGCCGAGCGCGTCTGACCGCTACTTCAATGGCGTGGCTGAAGCTCTGGTCAGACGTGCCGACAATCTCGACTCCTTTGAAAACATTCTCGCTCATCAGTCTCCTCCGAAAGATAGTTTTGCCAATTCAAGAAAGATTGAACTCAACTGTCAGGAAATTATTTAGCGCGGATAGTTTATAACAAAAGCAGAGAGCGGACGACAAAGAAGAAAAACATCGAAGGTCGCCGGTGTCTTTCGTCTGTTGTCGTCCGCTCTCTACAGGAGCCTGCCTTGCCTCTGATTGCCTACACGCCGCGCCGCTCTTAAAGTTCCATAAAACTCACAGGACTCAAGCCGCTCGTGCGCGCGGCACATGACGCAGGCGCGCAATGCGGTCCAGCCAATCCATCGCATCAGCATAGTGCGGGAAGCGTTGCTCTTCAGCGCGGAAAGCGTTTGTGTGATAGTAGCGTCGCCCGTTAATCAACTTCGCGGGGTGCTTGATGTGCAGCATCTCGTGGTAAAGGATGTATTCGACGAACCACTCAGGCACATCGCGCGCATCAAGGGATTTGCTGATGGTGATGGTGTCGTACACGCCGTCGTGGTGGCCCAGAATACTGCGCGTGCGCCTCTGCGACCATGTGAGCGTTGGCTTCTCAAGGCTGCCTGCGAAATGGCGGCGATTCAAGCGGTCAAACATCCTGTTCAGATCATAGACGCTGCCGCGCGCCGTTGAAATAATCTTGTGCCCGCGACGCCGCCGCGCCAGATCAGAGGCCCGCAGAACATCAGGCGTGCAAGCGTACAGACGATAGACGCGCTCGTGAACGTCCGGCGTCTTTTTTGAAAGCAGGCGGGCGACGAGGATGAAGGCGAGCGCGCGATGGACATCTGTTGGCGCGTTCTTGAAGATGTCTGAGATGCGCACGTAAACGCGGCCTGAGCGAACCCTGATTGTATGATGCAGTCCGGCGTAAGGATAGAACCTGACCTCTACCTCCGGGGGCTGGCGCTGGCTCGCAAGCTGGCGAAAGGCTTCAACGAAAAGACGACTTAAATGCTGATTTTCCGAACGTGACATATAATAGAGACCCCTTGAAAATTGGTCCTGAATCAGCGCTTGAAGAGTGTTTGGCCCTCGTTCATCTGCTGAACTGAACTTCTTTTCCTGACTGTGCCTGAAAACTCCCGGACCCGGTTTGGAAAGCTGCCCTTCTGCGCCTCTGATATTAAAGCGCAAAGGAGAGGGCGTCAAACACTCTTTTGGTGCGCGCCGCTAAGCTATTGAAGGCTCTGAAAATGAGCGCGCGCAGAAATTCCGGTCCTCAACGTCGAAAATTACGGCGATTGTTAAATCCCAAGTTTCCAACAAGTTAGGCGGATTAATGAGAAGCCGGTCACGGGCCGAAGGGTTAATTATAAGTAGCATCT
>JBAWGU010000374.1:0-1823 GCA_049593215.1 Pyrinomonadaceae bacterium | reverse complement strand
GAGTTGAGGCAGAGGCTTTCGTTGCGCAGGAACACTCACGCCCGTTACACACTCCTGTCACCAACAGAAACAATTCGGGGGAACTCGCCTCTCCAAATTCAAACCTCTCATGCTTGCTACTTTTAACAGGAATCCTTTTGTCAGTTGAGTTTTGGGAGCATCAGGCGCGCTCCCGTCAAACAACGGCGCACAGATTGCTAGAGCCTTGCCGAGTCGGGTGTAGTCCGCACCCGGCGATCATTGGGCCAGCAAGAGCAAGGTTTGAATCCTCTTTGATCTATTTAGGCTCGTCGAGAAAGGAAGGCGTGCGGCCCTTCTCTCACGACGAAGGTCAAGGGGCAAACTTTCGCTCAAGCGAAACTCCAGGGGATCGTTCCCATGCGCGTGGTGCCGCACGCCGCGCGCACGTGGAACGTAAAGCGCCCCGGTGACTCTCAGGCCGCCGGGGCGCAAATTTTTTTTTGATAGATGATAGGTGATAAGAAGCAGGTCAATGGTAAATAGTAAATGGTGAATAGACGAATCGCTTTGTCCATTTACCATTTACCATTTACCATTCACCCGCTTATGCTCAGGCAGCTAACTCAAAAACTCTTGCTCGTCCTCGCAGGCGTTGTCTTTGGCCTGCTTGTTATCGAGATTGCTCTACGCATCGCAGGCTTTACGTTTCCTGTCTTTTACACGACGGACGAAGATCGCGGCTATGCGCTCAAAGCTTCGATGGCTGGCTGGTATCGCATTGAGGGAGAATCCTACGTGCGTATCAACAGCGACGGCTTGAGAGACGTTGAGCACTCGAAGACGAAGCCGCCGAACACGTTTCGCATCGCCGTTATCGGAGACTCTTATGCGGAAGCTCTGCAAGTGCCGCTCGAAAACTCTTTCTGGATAGTGATCCGGAAGAAGCTGCAAGAGTGCGGGGCATTCAACGCTCAGCAGATCGAGGTGATTAACTTCGGCGTTTCAGGTTACGGCACGGCGCAGGAGCTAATCACTCTACGCAAGCATGTCTGGCAATACTCGCCCGATTTAATCCTGCTTGCCTTCACAACCAACAACGACATCACAGACAACTCGCGCCCGCTCAAACGGACCGACGAGATTCCTTACTTCGTCTTTCGTGAAGGCCAGCTTGCGCTGGATGATTCGTTCAAGAGCACGCCAGCTTTTCGTTTGCACAACTCCGCTCTCAGTAGATTCGGAGGTTGGCTCAGAGACAACCTGCGTTTTGTGCAGGCCGTAGGTTTCATCCAGCGCGCGATTAAAACAAAGCTCGCTGAAAGAAGAGCGCGCAAAGCTGGCATCAACACCAACGCCTTGCCGCAGGCCATGATGCTGACGGCAGGAAACGCAGATCGCGGCGCGACTCCTTCCGGCGACATCGGCACAGACAACATGGTTTATGGCGAGCCGCGCGACGGCGTGTGGCAGGAAGCATGGCGCGTCACTGAAGCTTTAATCTTGCAGATGCGCGACGAGGTGAAAAGTCACGGCGCGAAATTTCTGGTAGTGACTTTGAGCAACGGCATTCAGGTCCATCCTGAGCCAGCCGCGCGCGCGGCTTTCATGCAGAGGGTTGGCGCTGAAGACCTTTTCTACCCTGACAAACGCATCGCCGCGCTGTGCGAGCATGAAGGAATCGCTACAGTAACGCTCGCGCCGTCGCTGCAAGCCTATGCTGAAGAGCACAAAGTTTTCCTGCACGGTTTTGGCAGGGAGATTGGAAACGGGCATTGGAACGAGTTGGGCCACCGCGTCGCAGGCGAGATGATTGCGGAGAAGCTTTGCGAGAATTTGTTGAGGTAGCGCAGCCATGTCAGAAC
>JBAWGU010000373.1:0-1850 GCA_049593215.1 Pyrinomonadaceae bacterium | reverse complement strand
GTCCGTTGTCAGTGGTCCGTTGTTTGTGATTGGTATGTTGAATGCTTTAGATGAATCATTCAACATCAGTAGCACTCAAAACAACGGACAACGGACCACTGACTACTGACAGCTTTTCGTTCATCGTTTCCTCTTTGGCTTCGCGCATCTTAGCTTAACACTCAGTCTCGCTCAAACTAATTCATGAGCGAGCGCAGAAGCGTTGCAGATGAAGGCGGAGCGATTTCTATTTTCGTGTGTCAACAATTCGCCCCGCGCGCTCTGTGGCAAGCGTGAAGTTTGGCAGCACGCGGAAGGAGGTGAGGCCGACGGCGACGCGATCACCTTCTTTGAGCAGCGTCGTGCTGGCTTCGGGTTTGGGTCGAGTGGCAAAGATGGGGATGCCCGTTTTCTTCTCAAGCGAGTTCAAAGTCACATCGTAAAGCGGCGGCTCATCCTGCGCCGGTTGTCTGGCGATGAGGTCAAGGCGAAGTGTGAGACGTTCGTATGCGCCGACGAAACTAATCTCTTCGATCACGCCGTTGGTCAGGCGACGGCAACCTGTCGGCAGCTCGCCCGTCAAGCTCAAATAAACATCTTCGGGTCGAAAGACCAGCTTGACCGCCTGCGTGTCGCGGGAACGCGCCACCTCTTCGCCCGCAGGAATCCGCGCCGTGCCAATCTCTACGGAGTCGCCACTGACCACACCGAGCAGGAGATTCGCCGCGCCTAAGAATGTCGCCACATACTCGGTCTCAGGACGATTATAAACTTCGTCGGGCGTGCCGACCTGTTCGAGCCTTCCGGCGTTGAGCACAGCGATGCGGTCTCCGAGTTCGAGAGCTTCCTCCTGATCGTGCGTGATGAAGATTGATGGCACTTTGACTTCTTTGAGGAGCGAGCGAATCTCACGGCGCAGGCGCACGCGCGTTTGAGCGTCGAGCGCGCCGAACGGCTCGTCGAAGAGCAGGACTTGAGGTTGATAAGCGAGCGTGCGCGCAATCGCCACACGCTGTTGCTGTCCGCCCGAAAGCTGAGAAGGATATTTCTTGCGATGCTCTTCGAGATGAACAAGCTCAATCAAACGATCAACAGTCTCTCGAATCTCTTTGCGCGCACGGCCTCGTATGCGCAATCCGTAGCCAATATTTTTTTCAACCGTCATGCGCGGAAAGAGCGCGTAGTTTTGAAAGATAACGCCGACGTTGCGCTCGCGCGCCGGAAGCTCCGTGACATCTTCGCCGCGCAGGATGACGCGCCCCGTGTCAGGCTCTTCAAGCCCGGCGATGATGCGCAGGATCGTCGTCTTGCCGCTCCCCGAAGCTCCCAGCAGAACTAAAGACTCGCCTTCGGCCACATCAAAGTTAATGTCTTCGAGCACCACGGTCTTCTTGAAACTCTTGCTCACACTGCGCACGCTCGCAGCCATCCGACGCTTCTCATCACGCGCCGACGCAGCGTCCGCCACGCTCTCTTCATTTCCAAAAATAGTTGTGAACTCTTCCATCATTAAGAATTGTCCGTAGTCCGTGGTCCGTGGTCCGTTGTTTTGAATGTGCTTAATATTGAATGGTTCATCTTCAACATTCAACTTCGCAACCACAAACAACGGACTACTGACAACGGGCAACGGACAGCTATTCTGTGTCTAACCAGTCACGCGCGAAAAAGAGAATGCTGAAGATGAAGAAAGAGAGCAGGGCGAGCACGATGGCGACGGCGTTGGCGGCTTCGACCTGTCCCTCGTTGAATTTAGCGAAGATGTAGAGCGGCGCAGTCTGCGTCTTCATCGCCAGATTGCCGGAGACGAGAATGGTCGAGCCAAACTCGCCGACGGCGCGTGCGAATGTCAGGAGCGCGCCCGTCACAAT
>JBAWGU010000372.1:0-2548 GCA_049593215.1 Pyrinomonadaceae bacterium | reverse complement strand
CTTTCAAATTGAACCACCACCAAGCGAAAAACAAAGGGCAGCCCCCTTAAAGGACTGCCTTTCGTTTCGCTTATCGCTGTTTTGGTAAGCTGGAGCAGGGCGAGACAGATGATCTTTTCGATTAACTTTATCTCTCCCCTTTGCTCTGTCTATTAATGATAGATTCGTCTGCCATTCGGCAGGATGGTGACAAGCCTGCCATTTGGCAAACGGTAAGTGCGTGCGCCTCTCGCGCGACGGTTCTGCCCGTAGTACGGATTGCGATAGACACGCCTGTTGTTCCTGACGACAACGACGGTTCTACCATTTCGTGTTCGGCGTATGACTTGCGCTGATGCTGTCACGGACAGTCCGATCAAAAGCGCAAACATCATAAATGCAACCTTAACCTTGTTCTTCATTTTCTCCTCCATTGTCATTCGGGGAGAGTCTGTTTTGTCTAAGGGGGAAGAGATTCGGCTTTAAGCCCGGATTCGGTAGAGGCCAACTGCGCTTTTTCGGTCAGCGCAGTTGGTAATCATCATTGCCTTACTGCTTCTGCGCCGGGTTCTCGCTGTTACGACGCTCGCGCCGTTCGTTCATCTTCTGCTTCCACTGTTCACGCTGTTGCGCAAGCTGCGCTTTTTGCTCGGGCGTGAGCACGGCGTACATCTCCGACATCATGCGAGCATGTGAGACTTCCATTTCGACCTGAGCGTTGGCACGAGCCTGCGCCGCTGCGCGGACAGCCGATTCGTTGAAAGTGCCATCGAATGCGCCAGCCTCACCGCCGCGTTGCGCGCGCATCTGCTCACGCATCGCTTTGTTCGATTCATGGTAACGAGCGGCAATCTGCTTCATCTGCTCTTTCTGAGCATCCGTCAAATTGAGGCCACGCATGAAAGGACCAAAACCGTCGCGCATTCCATGACGGCCTTTGCCTTCTCCGCCGCGCTTCCACTGGCGCTCGCCGCGCTGCTCGCCGTTCTTTTCCTGCGCTGCGCCCTGCTGCTGGGCAAATCCAATCGCACCTGTCGTCGCAAGTCCGGCGGCAAGCACGAGCGCGCCTACTATCTTTTTCGTTTTCATCATTTTCTAAATTTTCCTCTCCATACCTTAAAGCTTAATCCGACTGCGCCGAACGCAATAAAACATCACGGCTTCGGAAGCAGTCACCAATGTCCAAGACGTTAATGGGAGACGGAAGGTTACAATTTTTCTCATCGTGAAGGAAATGCTTATTCAGGGACAAGCGCGGTGCGAAAGCCTAAGAGGGTCCAATCGGTTTCGAGTTCAATCTCGCTGATGTAGGAGAAATCGCCCGGCGCGTTTGAGCCGACGGCAAAGCAACTGGCGTTGCCTGCCTCGTCGCGGTAGAAGCCCAGTTCGAGCGTTTCCGTTTCGCTCCATTCAGGGTGAAAGATCATGCCGACAAAATTGAAGACAGCAGGCGGGCAGATTGTCAGGCGATAGCCTTTAGGTAAAAGATTGCGCCTGCGCCAATCGTCGTTGACGACATCCAGAAATGCGCGCAGAGAAATATAGTTGTGCGCGTAACGCGTGGCGTTGGTCATCCCAGCGCGCCCGAGGTAAGGAGCAAACGGGTCTGCGCTGGCATTAAAACCATAAGGCGTGCCGTAAAACTGGCGATTGCCCGGCAGGTATCGCGGCTTGATTGTCGCCTCAACGCCGATCACGCGGCCCTGATGTTTTTGATGCCCTCTGGTGATGACCTCGCGGTAGCTTGGCCCATGTTCGTGCGGATGCGTGAATTCACGCGCAGCCATCGGATAGAACCGTTTCATATACGCATCATCGAGAGGCGCGGCATCAGCCGAAGGGATGATATGCCATTCGATATTGAAATAAGCGAGATGCTCTGCCGCTTGCGGCGTCAACTCGAATTCCGGCTCATCCTTTGAGAGCAACTCCGTCTCAGGCTTGAGCGCAAACGTCTCTCTCAGCTTCTCAGCTTTCTCTTTCATAGAACTGTCCATCTTTATTCCTCCCCCTGCGCATATTAGACATGCTAACTCACAACCCATCCTTCACACTAATACATCAAAGAAGAAACAGAAATCTGTAACCTTGTGCGGCAAAATAGCGTCTTACACAAAGAAATTGTAGAATTAGATTAACCTATGTCATCTTTTTTTCTCTCCTGTAAATTACGCGCCTACGCGCTGACCGTCTGTGTGCTGCTCGCCGTCGCGCTGCTCGCTTCCGCCTGTTCTCGCTCAACGTCTCAGTCAAAGGGCACACAGAATAAAGGAAACGAATCCGGCACGGCTCAAGCCGCAGAAGTTGCTGCTGTGCCGGTCACCACGGTCAAAGCTGAAACGCGCACCGTGCCGTCTTTCGTGGAAGCGACAGGCAGCCTTGTGGCAAACGAGAGTTCGGATGTTGCGCCGCAGACTTCAGGCCAAGTTGCGCGAACGCCTGTTAATGTCGGAGCGTTTGTGCGTCAGGGTGAAGTGATAGCGCGCTTGAACGACCGCGATGCGCGGCTGCGTCTGCAACAGGCGCAGGCCGGAGCTAATCAGGCCGCCGCCGCCGTTCGTCAGGCAGA
>JBAWGU010000371.1:0-13454 GCA_049593215.1 Pyrinomonadaceae bacterium | reverse complement strand
CCTACAGACAGAAACACTCGTTGGCCTTGATACGGAAACTTACTGGGATGCAAACGAAAATCGCTCGCACGTTTCGCTTGTTCAGATTGCACCGCGCGCCGGTGAAGTCGTTGTCATTGACGCGATAGCGGTCGGGGCGGAAATTTTTCGAGAGATTGTTGAATCTACGGAAGTCACAATGGCTGCGCACAACGCGCGTTTCGACGAAGCGATGCTGATGGGAGCAGGACTCAGGCCCGCAGCCTTTGTTGACACGTTGCGGCTCGCGCGCACGGCCCTGCGTCTTCCTTCTTATAGTCTTGCAGGAGTCTGCGCGCATCTCTTCGGGATCGAATTAGACAAAAGCTATCAGAAATCCAACTGGCGTCGCCGCCCACTCTCACGCGCGCAGATTAACTATGCTGCAAAGGACGCCAATCTCTCCCTGCGCGTTTACGAGGAGCTATGCAGCATTCTCGCAGAGCAGGGAAGACTCGAAGAGGCTTTGCGCGACGCGACCCTCTCGCCTTCAACGGGCGAACAAGGCGTGCCGCGCACGCGTCGCCCCAAACCTGCGCTCCCGCGACCGCTCTCGAAAGAAGAGAAGAAGAAACTCGCTCAGCTAAAGAAGTGGCGGCTTGAGAAATCGCGCGATGCTCGCGTGCCAGCCTACATGATCTGCCCTGACATCACGCTCGAACAACTTGCGATGGAACGCCCCAGGACGCTCGATGCGCTCGCCTTAATCAACGGCCTCGGCCCATCCAGAATCGCACGCTTCGGCGAAGAGCTTTTAAAAGCAGTGATGAGTGATGAGTAATGAGTGATGAGATAAGAGCTTTTTGTCTTTTCACTCATTACTCATCATTCATCACTATGTTGTTACTGCCTTTGAGAGTTCTGCCGGAGTCGTGACAGGTTGCTGGCATGTAAAGTTTTCGCAGACGTAGGCTGTGGGTTGGCCTGCGATCATCGGGCGATCACGAAGGAGCGGGATGAGTGCTGCGGCTGCCGCATCGTCCTGTGTGGCTTGTGCGACGACTTTGTTTGGGACAAAAGATTTCCAGACTTCGCGCAGGAGCGAGTCGGTTGCGGCGTCTGCCGTGTCGCCGATAATGACAATCTCTTTTGGCGTTGAGAGATAAAAGTCTAGCGCGCAGAGGGCGCGGCCAAACGCTGAAGGCGCACGTTTGAAGTAGTCGCTGGTGAGGCGAAAGATGTTGACGGCTTTGCGGCTGTAGCTCTCATTGCCGAGCAGGACGGAGAGGCGCAGCAGAGTTTCGGCTGCAACGGAATTTCCAGAAGGCGTCGCATTGTCGAAATAGTCTTTCGAGCGCACGATCAACTCTTCGTGGCTCTCGCCCGTAAAGAAAAATCCTCCGCTCTCTTCGTCCCAGAACTCTTCAATCATCTTGTCCGTAACGGCCTGAGCCTCTGCGAGCCAGCGCAACTCACCCGTCGCTTCGTAGAGCGAAATGAGGCCGTCCGTTAGAAACGCGTAGTCTTCAAGATAACCATTCAACTTCGCCTGACCGTCTTTGAAAGTGCGAAGCAGCAAACCGTCTCTGCGCAATTTCTCAAGAAGAAACTGCGCGTTCTTTCGCGCGACTTTGCGGTAATCCGCGCGCTCAAGAATCGCTGAAGCTTCTGCAAAACTGGCGAGCATCATCCCGTTCCATGCCGTGAGAATCTTCTCGTCGCGTCCGGGCTTAACGCGTTTCTCGCGCGCTTCAAAAAGCTTCTGACGCCCGCGCTCCATAGCCTCGCGCAAACGCTCAATAGAAACATTCTCATCCTTCGCCACTGCTTCTGCGTTGCGGCGAATATTCAAGATGTTCTGGCCCTCAAAATTTCCGCCCTCGGTCACATCATAAAACGCGCAGAATAATTTTCCATCGTCTTCGCCCAGAATCTCTTTTATCTCACCGGCAGTCCAGACAAAAAACTTTCCTTCGTGGCCTTCCGAATCTGCATCCTGTGTTGAATAGAAACCGCCGCTCTCGTCCGTCATCTCGCGCACAACGTAATCGAAAGTCTCTTCGGCGATACGGCGAAAGAAATCTTCTC
This sequence comes from Pyrinomonadaceae bacterium, assembly GCA_049593215.1. Classification (GTDB taxonomy): domain Bacteria; phylum Acidobacteriota; class Blastocatellia; order Pyrinomonadales; family Pyrinomonadaceae; genus JBAWGU01. Next base: position 11,408 of record JBAWGU010000371.1, on the reverse strand, counting down.
CCGTCACTTGATAGACGTGGAGGTAGAGGCGCGAGAGCAGGGCATTGTCATAAAGCATCTTCTCGAAATGCGGCACGAGCCAGCGCGCGTCCGTCGAATAGCGATGAAAGCCTCCGCCAAGTTGATCGTACAATCCGCCCTCGGCCATCTTGCGACAAGTATGCAAAACCATCTCTAAGGCTTCTTTGTTGCGCGTGCGATGATAAGCGCGTAGAAAAAACTCAAGCGCCATCGAAGGCGGAAACTTTGGCGCGCTGCCAAAGCCGCCGTTAATCGTGTCATAGCCGCGAGCCATGCCGCGATAAGCTTCATCGAGCAACTCTATAGAGAGCGTGTTGCCGGACTCGCGCGCGACACCCATGCGACGCAACTCTCCAAGCATCTCAACGGATGTGCGCGTCACCTCATCCGGTTTCTCACGATATGCTTCTGCAACGCCCATCAGCACGCGAGGAAAGCCCGGCATGTTGTAGCGGTCAACAGGCGGAAAATATGTGCCGCCATAAAAGGGAACGCCTTCGGGCGTGAGAAAGACAGTCATCGGCCAGCCGCCATGACCTGTCAACATCTGCACGGCGTTCATATAAATCTGGTCAAGGTCTGGCCGCTCTTCACGATCAACTTTGATGTTGACGAAATTCTCGTTCAGAATTCCGGCAGTACGCTCATCCTCGAAACTTTCATGGGCGAGTACGTGACACCAATGACATGCTGAATAGCCTATGCTCAGGTGAATAGGCTTGTTCTCCTGTCTGGCCTTTTCAAACGCTTCAGCCCCCCATGGATACCAGTCAACAGGATTATGGGCATGTTGCTTCAAATAAGGACTCGTCTCGTTAATCAGACGATTCGTATGCTTGCGCTCAGACATTTTAACCACCCGTTTGTTTTGAATTTGATGAGAAGAGTGTAACAAGGATGGGTGTGATTGTCAGGAAGAGCGAAAGGAACGCTTGTAGGGGCAGGGCTTGTCCCTGCCCGCATCGTCCGAAGGGACGATAATCAAGACAGGAAATTAACAGGGATGGACAGGGTGAACAGGATAATAAATTCGCTTTTTTATCCTGTCTATCCTGTCCATCCCTGTTTGAATTCTTCTGTAGGTTGTGCGGGCTGCGGACTTGCCCTGCCCCTACTGTTTCCTTTGCGCCCTAAGTATCTTTGAACCAGTATTTCGTTTTCTTCGCCCAGGGGCTTGTCGGGTAGCGTTTGTGCAGAAGATCGTAGGCGGCTTTGGACCAGCGCCCGGTTGCCTTGTCGGTGCAGCCGTAGCGCGTTGAGCGGACGGCGTAGTGAAGAGCTTCGGGAGCGCGCGGGTCGCTGGGGAAACGGTTTGCGCCTTCGATGGCAAGGCGCGACAGATAGTCCGGCGCAACGCCGAGAGCGACCAGCGCAGCATACTCTCTATCAGCAGCAGACTCTTGCGTGTTGCTCAGGAAATCAGGCGCGGTAAGCTTTGCAACTCTTCGGGCTGTTTCAGGCTGCGCTTCTTCCCCGGTCTTCTCGACTTCCTGCGTATAGGCAAGCGGCGCTTTGTCGCACCACCAGTTGTCGCGGTAGCTATCAATCTCTGCGAGCTGGGTCGTGCGCCCGATGCCGAGATCAACGTAAGGACGCAGGCCCGGATATTTGAGGATGATGTAGGCGGCGGCGAACTTTCTGGCATCTACAGTGTCAGCCGATTGATACGCGCCGATGTCTGCTTTGAGTTCCGGCGAGAGGCTCTCAACGACAGGCACAAGCTCGCGCGCTATCTCACGTTGATCGAGCAGCGCGGCGCGCGTCCATGCACTTAAGGCAAGCTGACGCCGCAGGTGTACGGGAAGAATCCTTGTGGTCACGGCATCACGAAGCACGCTGAGAGGCATCTTCTCGTTGAGAATCCTGATGGAATCAACATCGAACATTGTCTGGCCCATGTATTTCTTATTCTCATCATCCTTCTCAAACTCGACAGGAATCTCCCGCCCGTCTTCGTCATAACTAAGAGCAGTGGGGCTGCGCTGAGCGAAACGTAAGAACTCGTCTAGGTTGCGCGCAACCGTCATTCTCTGGCCCAGAAAAAGATTGACAGAAGAGCGGGGGAAATTCGCTGATGCAAAGGCGAGCAATCCGTCCAGCTTCTCTCGCGCTTCATCCTTTCGATTCATTTCAATGAGCAGGCGTATGTGATGAAAGGCGATAGACGGGAAGGCTTTGGATTCGCGTTTGATTTTGTCTGCGGCTGCGAGGATAGCTGACGCCTGCGGATGCCTTGCGCCTACTTTCGAGATGGCAGCGACGAGCCACGCGTTTGAAGATGTCTTCTGCCAACGCTCTACTGCGTGCTCTGTCGCTTCACTATCGTCGCTTTGAAAAGTGAGCAGCCAGTCTGTCAAATCATCGTCTTTCCGCAAAACTTTAAGATCATCCTGCTTCGGCTCTTTCTCATTATCTGCGCTCTCGCCCGTGAGCTTGTCGAACAGGACGGTGTAATCCCAGAGCGTCTGCTTGAAATTCTCATCCGGGTTTTTTTGCAGCAGCGCGTGCGAGAGTTCATGCAGCCGCGCTTGAGGATGAAGGCGCAGGGAGACCAGATTCAAAAGCCTGTGCGCGGCCTCGTGTGTTGACGCAAGACTCTTATCGTTGAGGACATTCTTCAACTGTCCTTCAGCCGCCGTGAGACTCTCTTTCTTACTCTCTTCAGGACCAAGATTGGCTTTACGCAGAAGAGTTCGGGCCACAAGATACGGCGCTCCTGTATGCCACGGAGAAGATTTGTCCGAAGCAATCATCTCAAACAACTTCTTCGCTTCATCAAAATTAGCGGAGTAAAAGTTTGCGGCAGCGATTTGATAAGCGCGGTCGGCGCGAATGAGAGGGTCTGCATCCGCGCGCGGGTCCGAAGGAATGTGCTGGCCTTCCGAGCAGTTTGCAAAAACAGTGTCTTGCGCCGCCACCCAATCTTTGATGTCAGCCGCTTCCGCGCCAAACTTTTTGATTCTTTCATTAAGCGTGCTGGCGGCAACGGCAAACGCATCGTCCTGACAGTTTAAGTACGTGTCGTAATCGTCAGGCTTAGTCTTTCTGTAAACTTCAATCTTTGGCGGAGCATCAATGCCCGGAACTTTTTTTCTGGCTTCGAGCCATTCTGCGGAGCCGCCACTCTCCGTGCCCGGCCACTCGTAATCAAGCCGCTCTTTCCATAAATCTACCAGAGCCTTCTGCTCGTCCGTGGTAAAGCTCTCGCCGTTAAGACTCCTGTAAGCAGCGAAAAGGTATGAGCGCGCATAGCTCGGTTGAATGATGCCGACGTTGCCTTGCGCGTAAGCCTCAAGCGGAATGTCCGGATGCTTTGTGTAAATAAAAATTGCGCCGAGAGAGAACGGGCCGCAGCCAAAAGATTTTTGCGGAAGGTAGAGCAATACTGCTAGAACTGTGATGACGAGTAGAGTCTTAAAAACCTTGCTGTTCATTCTTGCTCCTTTCAACTACAACGGAAACGGAAGCCGAAGACCACGGTTTTGGATTGAAGATATAAGAACGTCTTTGACGGGGAACGCCATTCAAATTTTCATCAGTCGAGATGCCGTTGCTGCGGCGACAAAGGGCTTCTGGAAAATCGCCGCCAGCTTCCAAACGCATCTGAATCTGCCTCCGCTCAACGCCCATGCGAAAGAGCATCGGCACGGCTTCGTCAACAGGAAGATCGCTGATCCAATCATCCTGCAAGCACCATGAAGCGAGCGCGGTGATTGAGAGCGCAGTCTGCTCAGGCATCCTCCGCCGCAGATCGAAAATAAGCTCACGATAGAACGCGCGCTCAGAACTCTTCGCATCGAAATCAATCTGGACGCCAGAGACGTTTGGCATTTGAGCTAGTTCTGCAATTTCCGCAACAGCCTTTTCGCGTTGCTGCACGGACAACGCGGGCGCGGCGTCGCGTTCAACCTCAATTCGCGCAACGGCGATGATTGTTGTGCCTTGCGGAACGCGCAGGGGTTGAAGACGCGGGCGCACGAGCGTCTGTTCGCCTCTCAGATAGAGAGTCTTGGCAAGAAAGGCTACGCCGATTTCGCGCGTGTCAATGTAGTTTAGATTTTCAGGCCGCTCCCAAGCCCACAGGATTATCTTCGGGAAACGCGCCATGCGTTCGCTTGAAACGGGGTTGCGCGTAGAGAATCTTGCGAGAATCTTCTTGTTTGTAAACAGAGCGAGAGCCGCTCCAAGCGAGATTAAAAAGAAGAGAGCGACTAGCAGCGTTGTCTTGCGTTTTTGTGAAATGACAGGCATCGGTTGTTTTGAGTCAGTTGACGGCGCGCAGTTTACAATACGATTGAAGATGGGGAAAGAGTTTTTCTAAGGTTGTTTCGATTTCGGCAACCGCTTGCGTTTTGTTATACTAAAAAACTGAATGGTCATTCATTTTTTTTCCGGGAGCGCAGGCATCTTGCCTGCTATGAGCGCGAATGCGCGAACCGCAAGATAGAGATAGTTTCAGGATTGAATAAAAGCGCAACTCGCGTGAGCGTGCCAGAAAGCACGCTTTGCAGGCAAGATGCCTGCGCTCCCGGGCAAATTTATTAACGGAGCGATGCGGATGGAACGAGAGAGTTTGGAGATGGATGTGGTGTTCGTCGGGGCTGGTCCGGCGAATTTGAGCGGCGCGCTGCATCTGGCGCGTCTCATTAAAGAGCATAACGAAGCTGTGGCAAGCGGCAAGCGCGAAGGCCAGCCGCTCGGAGAAGTTGAGATTGGAGTGATTGAAAAAGGCGCGTCGGTCGGCGCACATATTCTCTCAGGCGCGGTGATGGACCCGAAAGCTCTGAGAGAGTTGATGCCGGATTTTGAAGAGCAGGGCACGCCGCTCGAATCACCAGTCAAGGAAGATTTCTTTCTCTATCTGACAGAGAAGCGCGCGATACGTTCGCCTATCACGCCGCCGCCGCTCAAGAATCACGGCTACTTCATCGTCTCTCTCAATCGTCTGACAGAGTGGCTCGGAGAAAAATGCGAAGAGGCTGGCATCAACATCTTCCCAGAGTTTCCCGGCGCGGAGATGCTCTACGACGAGCAGGATAGAGTCATCGGCGTGCGCACGGGCGACAAGGGAATTGATAAGGAAGGGAAGCCGAAAGCTAATTTTGAGCCGGGCGTTGATCTTCATGCAAAGGTCACTGTGCTTGGCGAAGGCCCGCGCGGGTCTCTCACGAAAAAACTTTCCGAGCGTTTGAATTTGAACGAAGGACGCGAGCCGCAGGTTTACAGTATCGGTGTCAAAGAGCTTTGGGAGTTGCCGGATGATCGTTATCCGGCGGGGCGCGTGACGCACACGCTCGGCTATCCTTCTGACGCGAACACGTATGGCGGCGGCTGGATATACGGGATGCAGAATCGCATCATCAATCTTGGCTACGTGACCGGCCTAGACTACCGCGACCCTTTGCTGGACCCGCACGCCGAGTTTCAAAAATTCAAACAGCATCCGTTCGTTGCGCGCCTGCTTGAAGGCGGCAAGATGATTCGCTACGGCGCGAAGACCATTGCGGCGGGCGGCCTTCATGCGATGCCGCAGATTTACGCGGACGGCGTGCTGCTCGTTGGCGACTGCGCGGGCTTTCTCAATTCGCAACGCCTGAAAGGAATTCACACGGCGATTAAGAGCGGAATGCTCGCGGCTGAAACTATTTTCGAGGCTCTCGTGGCTGGCGATTACTCTGCGAAGCAGTTGAGCAGTTATGAGAAGCGCGTGAATGAGAGTTGGATTATGCCTGAGCTTCGCAAGGTCAGAAATTTTCACGCGGGCTTTCGTCATGGGCGTTGGCTTGGGATGGCGAACGCAGGTTTGCAGTTCATCACGGGCGGGCGCGCGTGGGGAATCTTCGACAGGTCAAGAGCAGAGGCGGGTCATGAGGCGATGCAGAAGCTATCAGCCTATGGCTATCACGGCGACAACATTGAGCAGCGTTACACGGGGCTGCGCTTTGACGGCAAGCTGACTTTTAATAAGGTGACGGACGTGTATCACGCAGCCGTCGGACATGATGAAGACCAGCCCGCGCATCTTCATGTGCTGGATACGGAAATCTGCTCGACGCGCTGCGCTGAAGAGTACGGGAATCCCTGCCAGCGTTTCTGTCCGGCGGCTGTCTATGAAATGGTTGAGGATGGAACTTCGGGCAAGCGGCGTTTGCAGATCAACTTTTCAAATTGCGTTCACTGCAAGACCTGCGACATTATGGACCCATACCAGATTATCAACTGGGTCACACCGGAAGGCGGCGGCGGGCCGGAATACAAAGGCATGTGAAGAACTGTCCGTTGTCCGTAGTCAGTTGTCCGTTGTATTGAGTGTGTTCCATGTTGAGTGGTTTATCGAAAGCCTTCAACTCTCGAATCACAAACAACGGGCCACTGACTACGGACAACGGACAGCTTTTCTTTCACCCTTCATCCTTGTTCTCGATGGTGAATCCGACTTTGCCTTGCATCACTTCTTCGAGCGCAATGCGTGTGGGTTTGTGTTTCTGCGGGTCTATGTCCACGCGCGGGCGCGCGCCGCGTTGAATCTGTTTGCTGCGTTTCGCGGCGATGATAATCATCCGATATTTGGAGTCAAGCTCCGGTTGCTCTCGCTCTTCCGCTACGTCTGTTGCTGCTTCGGCTACTTTAGGCATACCTGTTTCCGATCTCCATGTCGGTTTTGTATTCGTGAATTAAATAACGATAACAATTCTTTGAGCGCGTCAGAAGTCATGGTCATGCGTCTTGAGGGAAAGTTGCAAGCACGCGCCGCGCCGCCTCTTCCTGACGCTCACGCCGCGCTCGCTCTGCGTAAATAATCGAAGCAAGCTGAGCGGCGGCGATGCCAGCATCGTCGTTGATGATGACGTATTGAAACTCTGTGTAATGCTCCACTTCACCGCGCGCGTTACGCAATCGCAGCATAAGCTCGTCCGCTCTCTCAGAGCCGCGCGCTATTAATCTATCGCGCAAGACTTCAAAGGAAGGCGGCAGGATAAAGATGCTGACAGCCGAGTGGACAAGGCTTCGCACGTTTGCCGCGCCCTGCACGTCAATCTCTAAGATGATGTCGCGGCCTTCGCGTAGCTCGCTCTCGACCTGCCTGCGCGAAGTGCCGTAGAGATGATTATGCACCGTTGCCCATTCAAGGAACTCGCCATCAGCTACGAGCGCGCGAAACTTTTCCACCGAGACGAAATGATAATGCTTGCCATTAATCTCGCCTTCACGACTCTCGCGGGTCGTGAACGATACAGAATAGCCAAGATTAGGCACGCTTTTCAATGCGCGGCGGATGAGCGTGCCTTTGCCGCCGCCCGAAGGAGAGCTGACAATAATCAACATCCCGCGCGCTGCTGAAGGCGAGCCTTGCTCTGCGCTCAATTCAGTTTCTTTAATCTCACTCGACATTCTGCACTTGCTCGCGCAGTTTCTCGACTTCGGCTTTAATAGCGAGGGCTGCGTCCTTTATCGTCAGGTCTGTGGATTTTGAAAGCACTGTGTTGGCTTCACGATTTAACTCTTGCAGAAGAAAATCAAGACGCTTGCCCGTCTCGCCTTCGCTATCAATCGTTTCGCGGAACTGCACCAGATGGCTACGAAGACGCGCAATCTCTTCTGAGATGTCGCTGCGATCAGCGAGATAAGCGACTTCCTGCGCGAGACGGCCTTGATCCAATTCCATGCTCTGCCCGTCGCGCGAGAGCAACTCGCTGATTCTTTTTTGAAGCCGCGCACGGTAATTATCTACCAGACCGCTTGCGCTCGATTCAATGATTGGAACGTGGCGAGAGATTTCATCAAGACGCCCGCGCATTTCTTCCGCGAGAGCCTGCCCTTCGCGCTCTCTCATCTGTTCGAGTTCGTCAAGAGCTTGGTCCAGCGCCTGCTCAACACCGGCGATCATCTCTTCGCTCAAGCCGTCTCGCTGTGGCTGCATCGCTCCGGGCAGGCGCGCGATGACGTTGATGTCAGGCTCGCCCGTTATCTTAAACTCCTGCTGCATCTCGCGCATCGCGCTCATGAAGCCTGCGATCAATGGACGATTAAGCTCATAAGCAACTTCGCCCGTGCGCTCGAAAGTGATGCTGGCGTCAACGCGGCCGCGCGACAGGCGCACGCCGATGCGACGCTTGACCTGCGCTTCAAGCGAGGATAGCTCCGCGCCTGTGCGTAGATGAATGTCGAGGAACCTGTTGTTGACGGTCTTGATGTCAACGCCGACGGCGAAATTCTCGCCTGTCGCCGCGCCGCGTCCGAACCCTGTCATTGATTTCATAAAAGCAGTAGTCAGTAGTCAGAAGTCAGTAATCAGTAGATTGATTGTCATTCATGGGTGAGTGATGAAAATAAGCTTGATTGATTCTCAAGCTCTCTTCCTAAGTTCTCTTCCACGCTGATTACTGTTTGCCGATTACTAATGCGTCCTCCTCTTCATCCGCGAATTGCAGCTCGTAGAGTCGTTTGTACTTGCCGCCGAGCGCGAGCAGTTCTGCGTGGGTGCCTGTTTCGACGATGCGGCCACGTTCCATCACCACGATCTTGTTTGCGCGCCGCACGGTTGAGAGACGATGCGCGATGACGATTGTCGTGCGGTCTTTGATGAGATTGGCGAGCGCGCGTTGGACCAGACGCTCTGATTCTGCATCGAGCGCGGAGGTCGCTTCATCAAGAATGAGCACGGGCGCGTCTGCGAGCACGGCGCGTGCGATGGCGAGCCGTTGTCGCTGGCCGCCTGAGAGAAAGATGCCGCGCTCGCCGACAATCGAGTCGTAGCCGTGCGGCAACTCCTTGATGAAATCGTGCGCGAAGGCAACGCGCGCGGCGTCTTCTATCTCCGCATCGCTGGCATCAGGGCGGCCATAACCGATGTTGTGGCGCACAGTGTCGTTGAAGAGAACTGTTTCCTGTGTGACGAGCGCAATCTGTTTACGCAGGCTGGAAATTTTCGCATCGCGCAAGTCTGTGCCGTCCCAGATGACCGAGCCGGAGAGTGGATCGTGAAAGCGCGGCAGCAATTTTGTCAGCGTGGATTTTCCGCCGCCCGATTCACCGACGAGCGCGACCATCGTGCTGACAGGAATACGCAAGTCAACATTGTGCAGCACGTTTCTTGTTTCGTTTCCGTAGCCGAATGAAATGTCGCGCAGCTCAATCTCTCTGTGCAGAGGTTCAAGCGCGACCGCGTTCGGCTTTTCGGGAATCTCTGCGTGCTCGTCCATCACTTCCCAGACATGGCGCGCGGCGGCGAGAGCCTGCTCCATCGCGTTGTGCAGGCGCGAGAGCTTGCGCATCGGGTCGTAGCTGCGGAAGAGAAAGAAGATGAAGGTTAAGAATTGCGCGGCGTTCATGCGGCCCGCCATAATCTCGCGCTGTCCGAAGAAGAGCAGCACGACGACAGCGATAACGCCGATCATCTCAATGGTCGGCGGCGCGATGCCGTTGATTCTCGCAGAGCGAAGATTGGCGCGCACAATCTGGTAAGCGACAGTGGTGAAGCGGCCTTTCTCAAACTCTTCCGCGCGATAAGCCTTAACGATGCTCTGGTTGGCGAGAGCTTCCTGCGCCGTGTCCGTCAAAAGCTTGCTGCCTTCAAAAGTCTCGCGTGAAAGATCGCGCAGAGCGCGTCCGAAACGTGCCGTCAGGACTGCGATGATTGGCGCAATCAGAAGCGAGCCGAGCGTGAGACGCCAGTTGTAATAAAATGATGCCGAGAGAAAAGCTATCAGCGTAAAACTCTCGCGGAGCATGTCGCGCAATGTGGAAGTCACTGCCGCTTCAATCGCAGACGCGCTTGAGACGAGGCGTGAGACGAGATAGTTTGTGCGATGACGCTCGAAGAAACTCGCGGACTGGCGCAGCACGTGGACGTAGAGGTCTTGACGAAGGCGCAGCACGGATTCCTGCCCGACGCGCGCCATCAGGTAAGTTGAAAAATATTCGGCGATGCCTTTGACGGCGGTGAAGATGAGCAACAGGATGGAGATGGTGCGCCACGCATCGAGGCTCGAATCGGGAATCAAATGTTGCAAGCCGAAGAGCGTCGGAGTACGATGACCCTCGCCGGGGCGCGCAAAGGCTTGATCGAAGATGGGGACGATGAGCGCGCCGATTGCGCTTTCCAGCAGCCCAACGACGAGCATGGCGAAGGTCGCCAGCGTGAACCTCCCCCAGTGTGGCCGTAAATATTTTAGTAGTCGCCGCAGGTCTTGCATTATTCGGGAGCGCGCGAAGAATCGTTCGGCTTGTTGTCTGTCATAAGAGAAGAGCAAACGCGCGTCAATTAAAGGAAGAAATATACTGACCGTGAAGCATAAGCGTCAAGGTTAAGTCACGGAGTGACGATATATCAGTAGCCCACAGCGCAAGCTGTGGGTTCAGGAGCAAGGTGGAGGTTTAAGCCCTCGAAGAGGGCGACATAAACTCCATGTTGCGTCTAAGCTATGCGGAATTTATGCCGCTACTACCGTAGCTCATTAATTCTTTCACGGCTTGTACCCACGACTGGCGTCGTGGGCTACTGATATGTCGCGCCTCCGGCGCTTGCAATGCGCGGAGCGCGTAATGTCGTTTAATAATGTGCGCACTTTTTGCATACTCATTAGCCCAGACTGCGTTATAATCTTTTTGCCAATTCAAATCTCGACATAGGGCGTGGGCAGCTTGGAGCAACAAAATTCTCTGAAGAATGCCGGAAGAAGACTTCTGATTGTTGACGACGATTCGGACATGCGTCTTCTGCTGGCCGAATACTTTCGCCGTCTCGGCTTTGACGTGGAAGAGAAGGAGAGCGGAGCCGAAGCTTTAGAGCCTGCCTGTTCCGGCACGTTCGATTGTTTTATCTTCGATGTCTCGATGCCGGGCATGACAGGCTTTGACCTCTTGCGCCGCGTGAGAGAGCGCGGCATTCAGACGCCCGCGATGTTTCTCACCGCGATGGATGGGATTGAGCAAAAGGTCGCAGGCTTTGAAGCGGGCGCGGACGATTATCTTTCAAAACCTTTCAGCCCGCGCGAGCTTGAAGTCCGCATCGAAGCGCTCCTCAAACGCGGCGCGTCAACTCCGCCTTCGCCACGCAACGGCGAGCGCATAGAGGTTGGCGATCTCGTGATTGATAAACGTCGCCACGAAGTCCTGCGCGGCGGCGAGCGCATTGATCTGACGCCGCTCGAATTTCAGATACTTGAGCTGCTCGCTTCCGAACCCGGTCGCGCATGGTCGCGCAACTCTTTGCTGGACCAAGTTTGGAGCACGGAGTACGAAGGCTATCAGCGCAACATTGATCCGCACATAAATCGTTTGCGAAAGAAACTTGAAGCCGACCCGAAGAACCCGCATTACGTTTTGACCGTTCGCGGCGTCGGTTACAAATTAAACGAAACACCTTGAGGGTGAATGGTAAATAG
>JBAWGU010000370.1:0-4790 GCA_049593215.1 Pyrinomonadaceae bacterium | reverse complement strand
ATCCTTCCGCCTTCATCCTTGCTTTTTACGGTTTCCATTCGCCGATGAGGACGAACGGCGACCAGTAGAAGGGCGCGCTGTAGCGTTTGCTTGTAATCATGTTTAGCTGCGCGGCGCGCATGGCGGTGGTGGGCGCTGCACCCTGTGGGGCAAACATGCGCTTGTAGAAATCTGTCATGAGCATCGCGGTTGATTGATCTGCGACTGACCAGAGACTGACACCGACTGTGGGCGCACCTGCGTACATGAAAGCTCGCGTGAGGCCGATCACGCCTTCGCCGCGCTTCTCTTTTCCTAGTCCCGTCTCGCAGGCCGAGAGCATGACGAGGCGCGCGCCTAAGTTTAGATTGAAAATTTCTTCGGTGCGCAGGAATCCGTCACCACTCTTGTTGCCGACGAGCGAGAGGATTAAGCCGGAGAACTGCGGGCGTTCTGCGTCGAGCAGGCCGTGCGTGGCGATGTGTATGATGCGATATTTTTTAAGATCGAGAGTCTTGACATTCTCTTCGCTCGCTTTGAGGTCAAGCCACTCGTCCGCCTGATTGCGAGAGGCGCGCACGAGTTGCGCGACTTGATCCGCTTCTGCGCGCGTGCCGCTTAAGCGCGCGAGTTGCAAACCCTTAGTCGCATCTGTCGCAGGAGCATCGGCCACATCCTTAATCGCGCTCGCAAGGCCAAGACCGCGCGCGGCTGCCGATTCTTCCGTCTGTGCGCTTGCGCCGCGTGAGCGCGCGTCTGCCGAGTTGAAAACAGGATCGGCGACGAGCAGCACGCCGCGCCCCGCCGCCGCTCTGTCTCCCTGCTGGCGTATCAACGCGACGACGGATGCCGAGGGCGCATAGACGACTTCATGCGTCTTGATGAGAAAGGGCAGCGCAGAATAGTCCGCGCCGCTTGACGCTGAGCTGAGAGCTTCAAAAGGAATATAGTTGAGCGCGCCGTCCGGGACGATGAGCAGACGTTTGTCGCCGAGCATGGAAGCGGCTGGCTCAACGGCAGCCTTGTAGAGTGCGTTTGAGGCGGCGGCGAATGCGCTGACATTTGCCAGAGCGGAGGGCGTGTTGCCCACGCCGAGTCCTCTTTGCGGCCCGGCGTCTGCGGCGACGTTGATGCCGACAATCGGCCTCCGCAGTTTCTCAGGAATCATCTCCTTGCGTAGCTCAATCACCTGCTGTTCGATGGACCAGCGCGCCGGAAGCTTATAAAGCGCAACGCCGTCGCGCGTCGCGGCCCACAGGTAAGACTGCTTTTCGCCCAGACTGTATTCAAGCAGAGCCGTCTTTTCATCAAGCACCTGTCGCTGAGCTTCCGAAAGCGAGAGAGGCTGCGGCATCGTCAGCGCGGCATAGCGCGGGCTGGCCGTTCTAATCTGATTTTCGATACTGTCGTAATCGGTGGCGAGTTGCTTCAGCTCCGACTCAAGCGCTTCGTTAGATTTCGCTGGCGCATCTGCGGAGACAGTGACGCCTGTCAACTCCTGCGCAATCTCCTGCTGGCGATCAAGATTCTCCTGCTTGCGCTTCAAGAGGTCTGCGGGCACGCCCTCCGTGATACTGCCGCCTCCCTCTGCAAGCATGTCCAGAAGAGAACGCGCGCGGCTCTGCTCCACAATTTTGAAAGCTTCTGCGGCGTCAGTTAAAGCCTGACCACTGAGCGGCGCGGTTGATGAAGAGGATGCTGTCAGAGCTTTTTCTGCGAGCGCGCTTGAGGCTTCGTCGAAAACATCTTTTGTTGTTGCAAGGAATGTCGAGCGCGCTTCGTCTGCGTTGAGGCTTCCCTGCCGGATGGATTCAATCGTTTTGAGAGCTTCGCGGTAAGCGTTGATGCCGTCTTCTCTCTGTTTGGCAGCGCGCTTTGCATCCTTCTCCTGCGCGGCTTGCGCGAGCAGTGCTTTTCCGATGCCGCGCCGCGCGGGCCAGACCAGATCAGGCCGCTCGTCTTTGCGCGCGCCGTCCGCAGCGTCCGTGTAAAACTTAATCGCGGCATCGTAGCGTCCCTGATTCAAAGCGATGTCGCCGAGACTCGTGCGGGCGGCGACGCGAAAGCGTCTGGTCTGGCCCAGACTGCCGATGAGCGGGATGCCGCCGCCTGCTGCATCAAGAGCGTTCTGAAAATGTTTCTGCGCGCTGTCGAGTTGACCGTTGAAATAATCAACGCGGCCCATGCCGAGTTCGTAGATTGAGTAGATGATGAACTGCCGGTAGAAATTGCGCGCGTGCTGCGCTTCGCTGGCGATGTCTGTGCCGACAGAAGTCACTTGCGTCGTAGTAGAAGTGCTCGGCGTGCTTGTCGCAACGCCTTTCAAGCGATCTTTAAAGCCCTTAAGCTTGTTGATTTTCGATTTGCCACTATCAACGGTCTTGACAGGGTTCGGCGCTTCGGGTTTCCTGACGCTCATCTGCGAATAGGCGCTGCGCGCTTCGTTGATGCGAGCCTGACTGTAGTACATGTCGCCGATGCGCGCGAGCATCAGGTTAGAATTGTACGATTCATCTGTTGAGCCGAAAGAGGCGCGTGCATCCTGATAATATTTTAGGGCAACATCGTATTGCCCCTGCCGACTGTAAAGATCGCCGAGCGCGGCATTGGCTTCGCCCACGCCTTTCTGATTACTCGCTTCCGCGAAAAGTTTCCGCGCCTTCTCCAAATGCGCGAGAGCCTGCTCCGCGTTGCCGCGCTTCAAAAGCTGGCGACCTTGCACGAGCGCAGCCATTGCTTCACCCTGCGGCGCTTGCGCCTGAGCAATGAAGGCATCATCCATCATCCGCGCCTCGCGCATGGCAGGACTGAAAGCCGCGAAGGTGATGAAGAACGAACAGGCGATGAGTATTGATTTGTATTTCATAGTTTCCATCCAAACATTCAGGACGTTTTGACTGTAGGGGCAGGGCTTGTCCTCGGCCCGTCTTTTATTCAAACAATAAATTAACAGGATGGACAGGATAGACAGGATAAAGAAAAGAATTTACTCATTTACTCATTGCCTGATTGAACCAATGAGCCAATGAAACAATCTCTTTCATCCTGTCTATCCTGTCCATCCTGTTTGAATTCTTCTGTAGCTTGAGCGGGCTGCGGATAATTCCTCTGCCCCTACAATTTTGTGCATGTTATTTATGAATCAGATCGAGCGTGGTCACGAGTATGCCTGTGTTTGAAGAGACGTTCATGCGAATGACTGACGGGGCGGGCGCGCTTCGATCCAGCCCGATGCCGCGCAGCGATGCGTCATGCTCGCTCGCCGTTTGAGTCTGGCCGTAACTCTTGCTCTTGTTCACAGCCACAGGCGCGCTCATGCTCTCTTTCACCTGCGCCCACATCTCCGTCGTCGGATGCCAGGGGCAGCCGCCCTGCGTGTTGCGACAGTAAGCGACTAACTCTTCGCCGGTCGGCACGACGGGCAGAGGGTCGCGCGTCAGCACGATGTAGAGATGTTCGTTCGCAGGATTCTGATCGAAAGTGAACCAGCGCAAGCGTTCCTCTTGCGCCTCGCTCGAAGGAACTTCGTAAGGGACATGCGCTTCGATCTCGTTGTCGCCTTCGTCGAGTTGCGCGTCCGGGTAGATCATTTCGGGCTGGCCCTCGCCCTCGGAATGGAAGATGTAGAGATAGCCGTCCGCGTTTGATTCAAGAGTGATGCGAATACTGTCGCCCGCGCGAAACTCGCGCGAAGGGTCAACGCGCACAGCGTCGCCATGAGCATCGCGCATGTAGAGCGAGTAGCCCAACCCGATTGGCCCGCTCACGCTTGTCTTTACAATCTTATTGCTATTGCTCTTCGGCTTGCTGTTAGACGTTTGATTCGCGTTTGTTCCGGTAGGGCTTTTAGTTTTCTTCCTCCTGCGCCCGGCCCTGCTGTTGGCGCTGCTGCTCGTGCTGGTGGTGGCTGGCCTTGAAGTGATGAAGGCTCCGCGCACGCCCTCTTCGTCCTGCATCTGTGCGACGACGCTTAAGCCAACTGCGAGAGCGATGAAAAGAAGCGTGATGAAAATCTTGAAGCGCATAAAAATATTCCTCGGCGGTGTCAAAGAGTGATGCTGGTCCGGGCGGGGAGAAGTTCTAAATCCAAAGCTTATTTGTGCTCGATACGCACGTCAAAGATGACGGGCTGGCCCGCCGGTTTTGCTTGCGGAATCTTGACGGAGACGAAAGGAGACGCGCCGTTCTCGTCGTTAATGTCCATCCTTATCGCGCCCGTATGATGTTGCGCGCGCAAATCTTCAAGCTCTTTCTGTTCGGCTTCGCTCAACTGCTTGCCAGCCGTAGCGTTCAGGAATGCAGGCGAAGAGAGTTGCGTGTCGGAAAAGATGATTGTGTAACGCTCCGTGCCCGTCGTCTTATCCAGCGTCAGCCAGTTGCCCTCGCCAGCCGGAAAACTGAAATCAAAGCCGCTTGTCACCTCGTTGGATTTGACGCCCGACTGCGGGACGGGTTTTGTCGTCAGAAAAGTTGTCGGGACATTCTTCAGGCCCGGCCCGATGACGTAGATAAAGCCGTCCGCGTTCGGCTTGAAGTGGAAGCGAAAAGACTGGCCGGAAGCGAGCGGGATGACGCCCGCGCCCTGTGTGGGTGCGCCGCCCTTCATTGGCTCAATCTCAAGCCAGTAGCGCAGCGTCTCCGTCATGTTCGCCGTCTCAGCGCCGCCCGTGCCATCACCGCCTATGTTTGCGCCGCCGCCATTTTTCAAATTCCCATTCTTGTTCGCGTTCTTCTCATCGCTCGTGCTGCTGCTCAGGCTGCGCCAGACAAAGAAGCCGCCGACGCCGCCGACCAGAAGCAGAAGCAAGAAC
>JBAWGU010000369.1:0-3019 GCA_049593215.1 Pyrinomonadaceae bacterium | reverse complement strand
GCGGCGTCACCGAGCGGGCAGAAGGATTTGCCTTCGATGTTGTCGCAGAGATCAAGAATCAGTTGAGCATCTTCGGCGCGGCCTTCACCTTTCGCAATGCGTTTGAAAATCTTGACGAGCCAGTCCGTGCCTTCACGACATGGAGTACACCAGCCGCAGGATTCGTGTTTGTAAAACTCGATCAGGTTTTTCGTTGACTCAAAAATATCAACCGTCTCGTCCATCACGATGAAGCCGCCGGAGCCGACCATAGAGCCTGCTGCCACCAATCCCTCGTAATCCATCTTCACATCTTTGCCGATAATGTCTGCGGCGGGCATGATGTAAACGGACGAGCCGCCGGGTATCACTGCTTTCAAATTCTTCCCGTCGCGCATCCCTCCGCAATCTTCCATGATGAACTTTTCCATATCATCGTAGCCCATCGGAAGCTCATAGACGCCCGGACGATTAACGTGGCCTGAGACGGACCAGACTTTCGTGCCGCCGCTCTTTTCCGTCCCCAACTTTTGATAAGCCTCGCCGCCCATCTTGATAATGTCGGGCACGGCTGTCAGCGTCTCGACGTTATTGACGACGGTCGGGCAAGCATAAAGACCTGCGACGGCAGGGAAGGGAGGTTTCATGCGCGGGTGTCCGCGTAAGCCTTCCAGAGAATTCAGGAGCGCAGTCTCTTCACCGCAGATGTACGCGCCCGCGCCCGTGTGCGTGAAGACATCGCAAGCGAAATCCTTGCCCATAATCTTTTCACCGACGAGTCCGGCCTCGCGCGCTTCTGCAATCGCGCGGTCCATAATGTTAATCAGGTAACGGTACTCGCCGCGCGTGTAGATGTAGCAGGTCTTTGAGCCGAGCGCGTAAGCGGCAATCAACATGCCTTCAATCAGCATGTGCGGGTCGCGCTCCATCAGGTAGCGGTCTTTGAAAGTGCCCGGCTCCGATTCGTCAGCGTTGCAGACAACATACTTCGGCTTCGGCGAATCCTTCGGCACAAAACTCCACTTCATGCCTGTCGGAAAACCCGCGCCGCCGCGCCCGCGCAACGCAGACTTTTTAACTTCGCCAATCACATCATCGGGCGACATGCCGTCGAGCACTTTCTTCAAAGCCTCATAGCCGCCGTTCTTGCGATAGACTTCGAGCGTGTGGGAATTCTCCAACCCGACACGCGCGAGTTGAAGCGGTTCACAACCGATAGCTCCGATAAACATAATCTCTTCTTGGCCCTTCAAGAGCCTCTAACAAACCGAGCCGTTGGGAGACTCAAGCCAGATTCAAACAGGGATGGACAGGATAGACAGGATAAAGAAGAAGCGATGAATGATGAACGATGAATGCGGAATGAAAGACAAAAAGAGTTCTATTCATCATTCCTCGTTTCGCGTTCATCATTTCTTTCATCCTGTCTATCCTGTCCATCCCTGTTAATTTCCTTCTTCGTCTTAAACAAACCATCAGGGGTTATATCGCCAAGTACTTGACTCTCAAAAATAGAGTGCATTGCACCACCGGCTCGATGCCCACCGAATTAATCACCGAGTCGAATGCGCTCCGGTCGAGAAGCTCTAAATAAGAGGTGCTGCTTTTACGCTCGCGCACCACGCGCGTTCTCGAATCGTAACTTGACTCAACCGCGCCCGCCTCGTATGCCGTGTAGGTTTGATAAAGCTCCGCAGGGTAGTGCGCGTCGTAAGTCTCCTGAAAAATGTTGTTCCGTTTGATGACCAGCCCCAGCGTGCGAATGTAATTCTCTTCTTTCTGCTTGACGATGCGAACGGCCTCTTCAAACAGGTGGCTGCGAATCTTCGTCATGTCGTTGATGACATAATCAACTTTAATCAAGTCGTAAATCGAAGCCTGCGCGGCGGCAGTCACAAGCTTTTCCAGCAGAGCGCGATCTTTGTAACGGACAGCGACGGTCTTCTTCGTCTCAAAGCCGCTCAGCGTCTCGCGTATCGTGCCGTCAGTCGCGGGAGCGCTGAAATTGTAAACGCGATTCTGCGTGATGAAATCAACGAAGGTATCGCTTCGGTTCACGCCAAGCCTCGCGGCTGCGCCCAGAAACTTGTCTATCCTGTCGTTGACCTTCTCATTGCTCTCCACAGCCGTCGGCGCTTCCTGCGACACTCCGAAGACGGCGACGAACTCGTCAGGCTGAGCATTCAGCAGCACATAAGCTTCTATAAACAGTTCGCCATTGTTGCCGATTAAACCGGCGGTCGGCGGCTTTCGATTATCATTGTTCCGGTTGTAGTTGCGATTGCCGCTCTCCTGACCGAACGCGCTCAGGCTGCACAAGCCGATGATAGCCAAGATGAGAAAGGTTTTTTTCATAAACACTTCTCTTTATCGCTTAAGGTAACGCGTCCAGAATCTCGTCAACTTTCTCTGTCGTCAGATTCTCGTGATAGTCAAAACCAATCTGAAACATCGGCGCAGTGCCGCAAGAGCCTAAGCATTCGACTTCCGATAAAGAAAACTTTCCATCCGGCGTAGTCTCGCCCGGCTTGATGCCGAGACGCTTTGAGCACTGCTCCGTGATTTTGTCTGCGCCTAAAATCTTGCATGAGAGCGTGCGGCAAACCTGTATGTGATACTTGCCGACAGGCTTCGTGTTAATCATCGAATAGAAGGTGGCAACCTCCCAGATGTCCGTGATGCGCACGCCCAAGCGGTCCGCCAGATAAGCCACGCCCGGCGGGTCGAGCCACCCTCCGCGCTCGCGCTGCACAATGAACATCAGAGGCAAGATAGCCGAACGCTTCACAGGATACTTAGCCAGATGAGCGTCAATCTCCGCTTCCACCTCCGGCGAAAACACAGCCATCTCCGCCGGCACTTTCGCCTCCTGCGGCAAAGGGTTGTTGGGTGTAAATTGTTGAGACATTACTTTTCAGTTGCGCGTTTTTTGTCCGTTGTCCGTAGTCAGTTGTCCGTTGTAAATGTGTTGTCAAACTTGAATGTTTAATCTTTAGCAATTAACGCAGCAATCACAAAACAACGGACAACTGACTACGGA
>JBAWGU010000368.1:0-6406 GCA_049593215.1 Pyrinomonadaceae bacterium | reverse complement strand
CCACTGACTACGGACAACGGACATTTCTTTATTGAGAATTAATCTTATCTGGAGGATTCACAATGTTACTCAAACGCGCACGTTTCTGGTTAGCAGTTGCCGCCATGCTCTCTCTCGTTTCAATCTTCGGCGCTTGCAGCAAAAAGACCGAGGATGCGAACAATGGCGGCGGCGGAACAGAAACCGGCAAGAAGTATGCGAGCAAAGGTGATGAAGGCTCTATCAAAGGTAGTGTGGCTTTCAACGGCACTGCGCCGGAGGCGAAGAAGGTTGACACGGCTGCCGATCCTTACTGTGCCACAAAGGATGTGAAGACTGAAGAGTGGGTGGTGGCGAACGGCAAGGTTGCCAACACCTTTGTCTATCTCAAAGACGGGCAGACTGCTGACGGCACAAAGATTGGTGATTACACTTTCGATGTTCCTTCAAGCGCAGTCGTGCTCGATCAGAACGGATGCCATTACAAGCCGCACGTGCTCGGTATGATGGCGAATCAAAAGTTGAGCGTGACCAATAGCGATCAGACGACGCATAACGTTCACCCCCAACCGACGAAGAATCAAGAGTGGAATCAGTCGCAGAGCGCGGGCGCGCCCCCGATTGAAAAGACATTCAGCCGTCCCGAAACTCTCGTGCCGGTCAAATGCAACCAGCATCCCTGGATGAAGTCTTACATCGGCGTGCTCAAGCATCCGTTCTTCGCGGTCAGCAAAGAAGACGGCTCGTATGAGATTAAGGGCGTTCCGGCTGGAACTTACACCGTCGCCGCGTGGCACGAAGGCGGAGCGTCAGGCTCAGAGAAAACAATGTCAGTGACCGTGCCAGCGAAAGGCGCAGCCACCGCAGACTTCACACTGAGCGCAGGCGGCACAGCCTCCGTCCAAAGCAACGGCTTGCAGATGATGTCTGCGATTGAATTCCCGATGCTCGGCAAACACTAAAAGAAAACTAATGAGTGATGAGTGATGAGTAATGAGTTAAAGCTCTTACGCTCATCACTCGTTACTCATCACTCATCGCTGCCTTTATGTCATCATTAGAGTTAAGCACAAGCGGAGTGTTAGAGTCTGAAAAAATGGCTCTGACAACTCGTGAGAAGATTGCGGCTTACGTTGAGCTGACCAAGCCGCGTATTACGTTTCTGATTGTTTTGACTGCTGCGGCGGGTTTCTGTCTAGGCGCGCGTGGGCCTTTGAGCTATGTTGCGCTCGTTCATGCGATGGTTGGGATAGCATTGCTTTCATCGGGCATTGCGACGCTCAATCAGTTTATGGAGCGAGACCTTGACGCGCGGATGCGGCGCACGGCTTCGAGACCTTTGCCAACGGGAAAACTCTCTGCGATGGAGGCGCTGCTGTTTGGCGTCGGCCTCACCGCCCTGTCTGAAATCTACTTGCTGCTGCTCGTCAATCCTTTGACGGCGATGTTCGGACTCACGGTCATTGCAGGTTATCTCTTCTTCTACACGCCGCTCAAAACCAGAACGACGCTTTCAACTGTCGTCGGAGCTTTTCCCGGCGCGATGCCGCCGTTGATGGGATGGACGGCGGCGCGCGGCGAGTTGGGCACAGGCGCGTGGGTGCTCTTTGCGATTCTGTTTCTGTGGCAGTTCCCGCATTTTCTGGCTATCGCATGGATGTACAGGGAAGACTACAAGCGCGCGGGGATTTTGATGCTGCCAGTGGTTGAGCCTGATGGACGCCTGACGGCGCAACAGATAGTCGTCTTCACGCTCATGCTCTTGCCCGTCAGCCTGCTCCCGACGGCGATTGGAATTTCCGGCTCGATCTATTTCGTAGGCGCGCTCTTGCTCGGTCTTGCGTTTCTCTATAGCAGCATCAGCGCGGCTTTCTCAAAATCCACACAGCAGGCACGGCGGCTCTTGCTCGCTTCAGTCATCTACCTGCCACTGCTGTTCGCTCTAATGGTCATTAACTCGTGAATGGTAAATAGTAAATAGTAAATGGTAAAAACCGTTCGTCTATTCACCATTGACCATTTACCATTTACGACGAAGGAGGTCCAATGGGTCGCGCTCTTGCGGTTCTGATTTGGATTATTACGCTTGCGTCTGTGGCTCTGTTTGTGAGCGGGCACTGGTGGTTTCCCGAAGGCATCTCCGCGCACGCTCCGGCCATTGACAGCCAGTTCATGATCACGATTGTCGTCGTCGGCATCGCTTTCACACTTGCGCAGGTGGGGCTTGGCTGGGCTGTCTGGCGTTACGGTGATCGTGCGGACGGCGGGCGCGCAGTCTATTCGCACGGCAACAATCGTCTGGAGATTATCTGGACGGCTGTCACTGCGCTCATCTTCATCGGCCTCGCCTTGATGGGCCAGAGAGTCTGGGCGCAACTCCATTTTAATTCTGCACCCGCAGACTCTTACCGTGTCGAAGTCGTCGCGCAACAGTTCGCATGGAACTTTCACTACGCCGGAAAAGACAATGCTTTCGGACGTACAGACCCGAAGCTGATCAACGATGACAACCTGAACTACATCGGCCTTGACGACGCCGACCCGAACACTAAAGACGATTCCGTTGTGTCCACCTTAGCCGTTCCCGTCAATCGTCCGGTTGAGCTGACGCTGCGCTCGAAAGATGTGACGCACAGCTTCTGGGTTCCGGGCCTGCGCTTCAAGCAAGACCTCGTGCCGGGCATGGCAATCAAAGTCCATTTCACGCCGACCAAGATTGGCAAGTACGAACTGGCCTGCGCAGAGCTGTGCGGGATGAATCATTTCAAGATGAAGAGCTACATGCTGGTGCTGCCCGCAGACGAGCACAGCGAACTGGCCGCCATGCCGCAGGCGCAGTTTCAGGCGCGCATGGTCGAGCTGCTCAACAAATATCCGATTAGCGCAAAATAAAAAATTGTCCGCTGTCCGTAGTCAGTTGCCCGTTGTTCGCAATTATGAGTTGACCTCTGAAGTTTGACAAAAAGCAATTAACAACGGACTACGGGCAACGGACAACGGACAGCTTTTAGGAGACAAGCGATGGCAGATGAATCACATGAGGCAGTGCATCGCCACGAGCCGCCGAAGAGTTTCATACGCAAATATATCTTCAGCCTTGATCACAAAGTCATCGGCATACAGTATCTGTTGCTGGCGATGACATCTGTGGTCATCGGGCTAATCATGTCTGTGCTGATGCGTATGAACCTAAGTTGGCCGGGCACGGAATGGCCCATCCTCGGCACGCTCTTTCCGACGGGCGCTCCGAACGGCGTGATGACGGGCGAGTTCTATCTCTCGCTGGTCACGATGCACGGGACGATGATGGTCTTCTTCGTCTTGACGACTGCGCCGCAGGGCGGATTCGGAAACTATTTTCTGCCGCTTCAAATCGGCGCGGAAGATATGGCCTTTCCGACGCTCAACATGATGTCTTTCTGGGTCACGTTCGTCGGCTTTCTCGTCCTCGTGTTCGCCATCTTCGGCGAAGGTAACGCGTCTGTTGGCACTTGGCTCACGGGGCTGGGCGACTCGTTTGTGGGCGGGAGCGGGACGGTCGGGCCAATCGGCGGGTGGACAGGCTATCCGCCTCTCAGCGCGCTGGGTAAGATTGCCGGGCCGGGCCAAGGCTTGGGGATGAACCTGTGGATCATCAGCATCGCCATCTTCTGCATCGGCTCTCTTCTTGGCGCGCTCAATTTCATCACGACGCTTCTTAACATGAGAACGCGCGGCATGTCTTTGATGAGAATGCCGCTCACGTGCTGGGCATGGTTTACGACTGCCGTGCTTGCGCTCCTCGCGTTTCCGGTGCTTCTTGGCGGCGGTATTCTGCTGATGCTTGACAGGGTTGCTGGCACGAGCTTCTTCATTCCGGGCGGAGAATATCTGAGCGGCATTCTTTCAGGAAGCGATGCGAGATTCCCGCTCCATAACGGCGGCTCGCCGATTCTATGGCAACACCTGTTCTGGTTCTTCGGACACCCGGAAGTTTACATCGCCATCCTGCCGGGCATGGGCGCGACTTCACACATTCTCTCGACGTTTGCGCGTAAACCTGTCTTCGGCTATCGCGCGATGGTCTTTGCGATGATGGGCATCGGGCTTCTGGGATTTTTCGTCTGGGGACACCATATGTTCATTAGCGGCATGAGTCCCTATTCGGCTATGGCGTTCTCGATTCTGACGCTCTCGATTGGCGTTCCTTCGGCGGTGAAAACTTTTAACTGGCTGGGAACGCTGTGGGGCGCGCGAATAAGATTCACGACGCCGATGCTCTTTGCGCTCGGCTTCGTGTCACTCTTTGTGGCGGGCGGCATCACGGGGCTGGTGCTGGGGCAGACTTCGCTTGACCTTCCGATGCACGACACGTATTTCGTGCTGGGCCACTTTCATCTGGTGATGGGTGTCGCGGCAATCTTCGGAATGTTCGCGGGGATGTACTTCTGGTTCCCGAAGATGTTTGGAAGGATGATGAATGAGACGCTCGGCAAGATTCATTTCTGGCCCACCTTCATCGGCGTCTATGCCATCTTCGTTCCGATGCACATCATGGGAATCGTCGGGATGCCTCGGCGCTATTCGCAGTTTACGGAGTATCAATTCTTAGCTTCGCTCTCGCCGCTCGTGAAGTTTGTGACCATCGCTGCGATCATCACGGCCATCACGCAGTTGCTCTTCTTCTTCAACTTCTTCTGGAGTCTCTTTAAGGGAAAGAAGGCGAGCCACAATCCGTGGGAAGCGACGACGCTCGAATGGTCAACGCCTGAGACGCCTCCGCCGCACGACAATTTTGCGGGCGTGTTGCCAAGTGTCTACAGAGGACCATACGAGTATTCAGTGCCGGGCGCACCCGACGATTTCATCATGCAGGCAGAGCCAGACGTAGAGCCAGAAACGGCCTATGCGCCGGGAACGGAAGGAACGAGCAGTGCAGGCAATGGACACAACGGTCACAAGCACTAAGACTGTCGCAGAGAAGACTGCAAAGGGCGGAAGAATTTCTCTGCCCAGAGGTAACGGCAGCGACGGGCCGCGCAAGAATGGCGGCGGCGGATTTGGCGGCGACGACGGGCCACAATCTTTTTCGCCCGAACGCTACCGCATAGGCATGTGGGTTGGCCTTGCCTCCATCCTGATGCTCTTCACTGCGCTGTCGAGCGCGTACATCGTGCGCGCGGCTGGTGCGAGC
The DNA here is from genome assembly GCA_049593215.1 of Pyrinomonadaceae bacterium. Lineage (GTDB taxonomy): Bacteria > Acidobacteriota > Blastocatellia > Pyrinomonadales > Pyrinomonadaceae > JBAWGU01. The sequence goes on along the minus strand of JBAWGU010000368.1, from coordinate 1,254 downwards.
GACTGGCGGCCACTGACGATGCCGCGCCTTTTGTGGCTGAGCACAGCGTTGATTCTGGCGAGCAGTTTTACGCTTGAGATTGCGCGCAGGTCTTTGAAGGTAGGGCGCGAGCAGAATTACAATCGCTGGTTGCTGGCAACGCTGCTTTTGGGTTTAGGCTTTCTTGTGTCGCAGTTTCTTTCGTGGCGGCAACTTGTAGCGCAGGGGATTTATCTGGCGAGCAATCCGCACAGTTCTTTCTTTTATCTCCTGACAGGTATTCATGGCTTGCACCTGCTTGGGGGAATCATCGGGCTTGATTATCTTCTGCTGCGCACGTGGCGCAAGCGCGATGTGGCGCACGCGGAAGCGAAGAGGCAGGCGACTGCCGATGCCATCACGATCTACTGGCATTTCATGGACGCACTTTGGCTTTACTTGTTCGGACTCCTTTTCTTCTGGAGGTAAAAGGGTGAGTACGGAAGCGCGAGCGGAAAACTTAATCGCAACGGATTGGGACGGAGGGACGTTTCCCTACCGTGTCGGCCACAGAAAACTTGGGATGTGGCTCTTCATCGTCTCGGACGCGCTGACATTCTCTGCGCTCTTGATCGGCTATTCCTACATGCGCGCGTCAAGCGATCAATGGCCCACGCCGTTCCCAATTTACCCGAGCATCATCTTCTCAACGGTGATGACGCTCTGCCTCCTGTCTTCGAGCTTGACGATGGTGATGGCCGTCTCGGCTTCTGCGCGCGGTGACAGGAGCGGCGTGCGAAAATGGATTGGCGGGACCATCGTGGGCGGCGTTGCGTTCCTCGTGCTCCACTTGATTGAGTGGAGCCACCTGATAGGCGAAGGCTTGCGCCCGTTCGCGCTGCCCGCCGAATGGCTGCACAAGTGGCCGCAGGCCAACCCGCTCTTCGGCGCAACCTTCTTCACTATCACGGGGCTGCACATGTTCCACGTCTTCACGGGCGTCATCTACCTCGGCGTTGTCGCCGCCCGCGTCAACAAGCTCAAGCATGAAGACGTTGAAATCAGCGGCCTCTACTGGCACTTCGTTGACCTTGTCTGGATGTTCGTCTTCCCGATGATCTACTTGCTGTCGGTCAATTATTAGAGCGGGTAAATGGTCAATGGTAAATGGTGAATAGACAAACCGCTTTTCCATTTACCATTTACTATTTACCATTCACTAAGGAGAGCTATGAGCGCGCACGACGAAGCGATTGACGATTCGCATCACGAAGGCACAAACAAACTCTTTATCAG
>JBAWGU010000367.1:0-3883 GCA_049593215.1 Pyrinomonadaceae bacterium | reverse complement strand
CTGATGCCAGTCGTTGTTTCTGATGTCAGTCTGGTTGGGCATGAGGACGGCGATGACGCGCGTCGAAGTGGTCACACGCGCCACGTCATCTCCGCTTGCCGCAGGCAGCACGATGATAACTTTCCACGTCTGAGCCGGAACAGTCACATGCCCGTTGGCAATGGTCATGGTCACACCGCCGTTTGAGCCTGTGCCGCCTGTGCCCGTGCCGCCAGCGATGATGTAAAGCTCGTTGCCCTGATTGACAAGGGTGCGGCAGTAGCCTTCCAGAACCGCCCATGGACCCTGATTGTTGCCCGGAGCTTGAGGCATCATGTTCGTCATGTAGAAGGTCGCGGAGTTGTCCGCCACGGTGATTGTGCGATCCGCAGACGGCGTGTGATGGCCGCGATCAAAGCCTGAGCCTTGATAGTCCGTCTCCTTCACCTGATACCATCCGGCAGGCAGCGTCGGGTCGGGGCGGAAATCGTCCTGACGAGACGCGCTGCCAAGCCAGCTTGTATCAAGATGCCAGCTCACCCAGTTAGGAATGCCGCGATCACGATTGTAAGAGATCACGTACTGCGGTTTATCCATCAAGTAGTTGAGCGGTTGATTAACGTCCGGCACGGCGTTCGTCGGATTGCCCATCACCATATGCTCGCTGTCGCTGGGCGGCGTTCCAGTTCCTTGCTCGTTGACGAGGAAAGTTTCGCCGCCGATGGTGATAGTGCCTGAGCGCGAAAAGCTGCTGTTGCTGGCGACGCTGTAAGAGACAACGCCGTTGCCCATGCCGCTCATGCTTGAAGTGATGGTGATCCAGGAGTCATTGCTCACGGCAGTCCAACTGCACTCGCTGAGCGTTGAGATGTTGATGTCGCCCGTGCCTCCGTCCAGAGTGAATTCCGCGACTGTCGGCGTGAGCGTGTAAGAACAGACGACGGGCGCAGCGTCCTGCGTGAAGGTGATGGTCTGGCCCGCGATGTTAATCGTGCCTGTGCGCGTGTTGTTGTCGCCGTTGGCCCTGACGATGAAGTTGAGGCTGGCATTGCCGCTTCCTTCCATGTCGGCCATGCCGATTGATTCCGAATCGGCGAAGATAATCCAGGCGGCGTTGCTATGCGCCTTCCAGTTGCACCCGTCAGATGTGTTGATAGTGATGCTGCCCGTGCCGCCAGTTGATACGAAGTTCTGGCTCAAAGGCGCAATTGTGTAAGAGCAGGTCTGAGGATTAACGAAAGTCGCAAGGAAGTCGCCAATCCCGTTCGCATTCAAGTTCTGGATGGTGAGATTCGCGGGACTGAAAGAGTAGTTCTGGCGCGAAGGCGTAACAGTGTACGTGCCGCCTCCCGCTAATCCCGTGAACGAATAGTTGCCGTTTGAATCGGTGGGAATTGTGATCGTGTGCGAGCCTGTCAATGCAACGGCAACATTTGCCACACTATTGCCGCCGCTATCCTGTATGTGGCCGCTAATGCTGTAGAGGCCGGATGTAGTCTGGCTCGCGGTCGCAGGCGTCGTCGCCAGATAGTTCGCATTCCCGTTGCCGCCGTTGAATTCAAATATCGCAAAGTAGTAAGCAGTGTTCGGCGCAAGATTAAAGACATCGAGGGTGTTGCCCGCGCCTGAATAGAGGACGTAATCGCCCGCGCCTATCTGAGCGCCATTGCCGAACGCAGCGTTGCCGTTATAGCCCGTGCCGTCAACGGGCGCGCTCGCAACAGGGCTGCCCTGTCTGGCGACAACGATGCGGCTCGCGCCGTTGCCGTTGGTCCAACTGAGAGTCAGAGAGTTTGCGATGAGGTTGCTGAACGTAATGCCGGAAGCCTGCACGGTCGGCTCAAGCACAGTGCGCAGAGCGTTGATGAAGGCTGTGTTGTTGGCGTTATTGCCCGCGCCGAAAGTGAGATTTGTTGCTGCGCCCGTCGCATCCGTTCCATTAAAATCCGCGACGCTCTGTGTGCTGTTGTTGGCATAGACGAACTGTCCCGTGCCTGCCGTTCCAGACGCTCTCAACTTCGGCACAGGCGCATTATTGAACTGCGTGCCAGCCGTGCCGCCCGCGAGCGCGTGAATGCTTCCGGTGACACCCGCCGGATCGCTTCCAGCCGCTTTAATCATTACCATCTCAGTCTGTGCGATGTCGAATGAGCCTCCGAGACTTGAGAAGTAGGTTGCGTCTTGCATCCCGATGTCGAGATTGTAATCCGAGCCGCCGATGGTTGTGTCCGCTGTGGTCCCGTTATTTCTGAGGACGATGAGTGTGCCTTTCGGTAGGCTGCTCCACAGAGCGTTGTTAGAGAACTGGTACTTTCCTCCGCCATCGTTCGCCATGCTGCCGGAAAAATCTTTCAAGATCATCCCGCGCATGTCCAGATTGTTCTGAAGCACCAGCAGCTCTACGATGTCGTTAGTCGTGCCGGAGTTCTGATACTTGTTGACGACCACGCTTTGCGCAAACGCGCTCGCGCTCAACATCAAGGAAAACACGAATATTGCTAAGAAAAACCTTAAACGTCTCATAATCCTCCGAATCGAATGGTCACTTCACAGAGCAGCCTTGCCACACGGCAACACGCCTCTTTCCTCTGCTCTTCGTGAAGATGCTTGATGGGTGAGATGAAATGTGGATAAGCATTGAAAAGCGTGGCAGTATATCCCATGACACAATAGTTGGTCCAACTATTCAGAGACTGTTTCTCCTGACGCTTTTAGTATTGAGAGTGATTTTGCCTGCGGGGGTATTGGTCCCAAAAACGATGACAGACTTTAGACTCATCTCTGGGCGAAATGGTTGCACGAAAAGAAGGCGGGAAAGGGGCTTTTGCGGCTAGGAGATAGCCCTTGCGATAGCAAAGGCGGCTCCGGCGGCGAGGCTGCCGATGAGGGCCGTCTGGAGCGCGCTGCGCAACGGCCTTGTGCCTGTGAATCGCCCTTTGACGAAGCCGAAGACGAGGAGGGCCGCGATGGTCAAGGCGACGGAGAAGAGGAGCGCGCTGCTTGCATTAGCTGAGACCAGATACGGCGCGAGCGGGATGAAGCCCCCGGCGATGTAAGCTCCGGCGATGGTGAGCGCGCTCGTGAAGGCGCGTTTCGGGTCAGGCTTTTCCAACCCCAACTCGAAGCGCATCATAAAATCAACCCATTTCTTCGGCTGCCGACGCAAGGCTTGAACAATCGGCGCGGTATCTTCTTCCGTCAGCCCGTAAGAGCGAAAGACCAACGCCACTTCCGCCATCTCTTCTTCAGGAATCTCCGCGACCTCACGCTTTTCACGCTCGCGCTCGCTCTGATAATGCTCCGCGTCGCTCTTGGCCGCGAGGTATCCGCCGAGTCCCATCGCAATCGAGCCTGCGGCAATCTCAGCCAACCCCGCAGTGATGATGATGCCGGAAGAGCTGACCGCGCCCGTCAACCCCGCCGCGAGAGCAAACGGCACAGTCAACCCGTCGGACATGCCTATCACGATGTCGCGCACAATCTCGCTGGCCGTGAAGTGTCTTTCAGTATGCGGTGTCTGCGGCACTAGAGAAGCCCTCCAAATTTATTCAATCAACAGATTCAACCAACTCAAATTCCCACACGACCAGCACGGAATCATCAGCGAGCGGCGGCAAGCCTGCTTCTCTCAGCCACACCGAAAAGCATTTCTCATGGTCGCGTTTGAATTTCAACACATCATCACCATCGCCCTCGCCGCGCACCAGTCGCGGATCAGGACTACCAAAGGTCGTCTCGTACACGCCCGTCACTCTCACGTCGCAACGCGGATTTCCTTCCCTGTCAACCACCGTCTCCATCCACCCCGCTTCCGCGCCGAGGTCCGCAATCTCCTGCTCCGTGCAAAAACATTTCATATCGCAAGTCGCGGTCTTAACGCCCTCAAGCACCTGCCGTATGAGCT
>JBAWGU010000366.1:0-4419 GCA_049593215.1 Pyrinomonadaceae bacterium | reverse complement strand
CCGCAACCTCTCGCGCTTCGTCGCCGTTTGATGAAGACGCAGAGGCCGCGCCCGTTGCAATCTTCAAACGCAACTCATCCGCTTCGCGCCGCGCCTTCTTCAACTCTTCCTGCAAACGCCCGACAGTCGCCGGAAGATCGTTGCGCGACGTTCGCAACTCGCTTGTGACTTCATCCACTAAGGCTTCCGTCTCCTGAAAACGCGTGAAAGCATCTGCGCCCGTGACGGCGCGTATGCGGCGCGTGCCTGAGGCGATGGATTCGTCGCTCGTGATTTTGAAGAGACCGATGTCACCCGTCGCGCGAACGTGCGTGCCGCCGCAAAGCTCCTTAGAGAACGCATCGCCCGCGAGACCCGGCACAGTCAGCACCCGAACCTTCTCAGCATACTTCTCGCCAAAGAGCGCCATTGCGCCTGTTTGCATCGCCTCATCCAGAGAGAGAATGTCCGTCTGCACCTTCTCATTACGCAGAATGTGATAGTTGACCAGACGCTCTATCTCTGCAATCTCATCACGCGTCAAAGGTTGAAAATGCGTGAAGTCAAAACGCAGATAATTCGGCGCAACGATTGAGCCAGCCTGCTTAACGTGTGTTCCCAAAACCTCACGCAAAGCCGCGTGCATCAAATGCGTCGCCGTGTGATTGCGCCGCGTGGCATCGCGCTTTTCGGCATCAACGTGCGCGATCACTTCATCATCAATACGAAGCGTGCCGCGCTCAACCGCCGCGCGATGAATGACGAGACCACTGACAGGCGAGACGGTATCGTTGACGTTGACATGCGTGCTGGCGGACGTGAGCGTGCCTGTGTCGCCGACTTGCCCGCCCGATTCTGCATAAAAAGGTGTGTGGTCGAGAACGACCTCGCCATCTTCACCTTCGCGCAACTCTTCAACCTCTTCTTCGCCATTGATAAGCGCAAGCGTGCGCGCCCCTTCCGTGCGTGTCTCTTCGTAACCTCTAAACTCGTTGCGCCCGACGCGCTCCGCAATGCGCGCATAGACCTCTTTGGTCTTCGCACGTGAAGTGTCTAAAGCACGCGCGCTCGTCTGCTGAATCTCTTTGAGCGCGGCGTCAAACTGCTCGTTGAAAGCATTCTCTTCAACTTCAAACCCTCGCTCTTCGAGGCTGACGCGAATCAAATCGCGCGGCGTGCCAAAGGTGTCGTAGAGGCGCGCGAGTTCTTTGTAATCAGGCATCGTGTCTTCAGGGATGGAAGAGAAAAGCGCGTCAAGCTTCTGCAATCCGATTGTTAATGTCGAACTGAAACGTTCCTCTTCGAGCTTGACCATGCGCTCGATGAATTCGCGCGAGGTGTCAAGCTCAGGGTAAGTTTCGCGCATCTGTTCGGTGACGAAATCAGCCACCTTGTAGAAGAACGAATCTTCTAAGTTCAAAGCATGACGGCCTTGATAGATAGCGCGGCGCATGATTTTGCGCAGGACGTAGTTGCGCCCTTCGTTGCCGGGCAGGATGTTGTCTGCGATGGCGAATGCCGTTGTGCGCGCGTGATCTGCAATGACGCGCATGGCGAAGCCTTCCTGTGTGTCTGCTTCGTAGTGCCTGTCCGCTAACCGCGCCGTAAACTCTATAATCGGGCGAATAAAGTCTGTATCGTAATTTGATTTGACGCCCTGCATGACGACGGCGAGACGTTCCAAGCCTGCGCCCGTGTCAACTGAAGGCTTGGGCAGCGATTCAAGTTCATACGATGAATACTTCCCTGTGCTTTTATCCTGCTCGCCTTCGCCGGTTCGATTAAACTGCATGAAGACGAGATTCCAGATTTCCATCGTCATGTCGCCCGGCCCGTTGACAAACTCCGCGCGATTCTTCGAAGGGTCTTGCGGGTCTTCGCCCATGTAGTAATGAATCTCGCTGCATGGTCCACACGGCCCCGTGTCGCCCATCTGCCAGAAATTATCTTTGCGCCCGAAGCGTAGAACACGTTCGGGACGCGCGCCGACTTCAATCCAAAGCTTCTCTGCCTCTTCGTCTGCGGGAACTTCTTCGTCCCCGGCGAAGACTGTGAACCACATTCTTTCAGGGTCCAATTTCAGAACATTGACGAGGAAATCCCATGCGTACTCGATTGCCTCGCGCTTGAAATAGTCGCCGAAGGAAAAATTGCCGAGCATCTCGAAGAAGGTGTGATGGCGCGCGGTCTTGCCTACTTCGTCAAGGTCGTTGTGCTTGCCGCCCGCGCGTATGCACTTCTGCGACGAGGTGGCGCGCGTGTAGTCGCGCGGCTCCGTGCCGGTGAAGACATCTTTGAACTGATTCATCCCGGCGTTGGTAAAGAGCAGCGTCGGGTCGTTGGCGGGCAGGAGCGGGCTTGAGCGCACGCGGCGATGCCCGCGCTCTTCAAAATATTTTAGAAATGTTTCGCGTATCTCGTTTCCAGTCATCACAGTAAATCCCATCGTGTATAAACTAAACGTCAAGTGTAACATGCGCCTCGCGCGCAGGCGAAATAGGCTCAAAGCGTTAAACAGGCAGTGATGAATCAGAGGACCAGTAATGGAACAGGCGGGTTCTCGCCGGAGGCGCAAAGAACAGAAAATCAAGAGACGCAAAGGGGTTGAATGCTTCGTTGCGCCTCTGGTTCTTATTTTCTTGCGCCTCCAGCGTGAACCTGCTTGTTTGATTTACCAGCAAGGATGATAAAAAATTGCCACAATGCGTGTGCGCGCGGTGTTTATCATTTGAACGGCAAAGCTGCGGAGCAGTGTGTCTATGAAAGAGGCTGCGGCTAAACTGTTCGGGCGCAACCCGCTACAGGCATACTTCACTAGAGCAAAAAGATTAAAACGAAAAAGGAGTTCAAAGATGAAGGTTTCTATTATCAAATATGCTTTTACTACTGTGCTAATCATTGCTTCCCTTTCGCTGGCGGTGGGGCAGGATAAATCAAGGCAGGTGAGTCAATCTTTCGCTCCTTTGAAAGCGGGCATGAAGAGAGAAGTGCTGGCAGCGAGGCTTGAGCAAGTGGTCCCGCAATTAATGAATGAGGGAGATGTGCCCGGGCTTTCCGCCATCTTGATACGGGACGGAAAAGTTTTCTGGCAGCGCGGCTTCGGCGTTGAGAATGCTCAGACGAAAAAGCCTGTGGATGAGAACACCATCTATGAAGCTGCTTCTTTGAGCAAGCCTGTCTTCGCTTACGGCGTGCTGAAACTGGTTGATGCGGGCAAGCTGGATTTAGACACGCCGTTGACGAAATATCTTCCGGGCGCGTATGTCGAGAACGACGAGCGTTTGAATCAGATTACGGCTCGCTTTGTCTTGAGCCACAGGACGGGATTTCCAAACTGGAGGCCGCGCGGCGGCGAGTTGAAAATCTATTTCACGCCGGGCGAGAGGTTCAGCTATTCGGGCGAAGGCTTCGTCTATCTGCAAAAGGTTGTGGAGCATCTGATGGGAGAGCCTCTGGATGCTTATATGAAGAAGGCTGTTTTTGGTCCACTGGGCATGACGAGCAGCAGTTACGTCTGGCAAACGGCTTACGCCTCGCGCAAGGCGTTCGGGCATGATCGGTTTGGCGAGGTCACAGAGCAGCGCAAGCCGTTGGAGGCAAACGCGGCGGCGAGCCTCAACACGACGCCGCAGGATTACGCAAAGTTTGTCATCGCAGTGATGCAGGGCGCGGGACTCAAGAAGGAGACCGCACGCTTGATGTTGACGCCGCAGGTTAAGGTCAACGAAGGCTGCCAGAACTGCGTCAACAATAAACCCGGCCCACTCTTAACTGACATCTCATGGGGACTCGGCTGGGGCTTGCAACAGACTAAGGATGGAGAATCTTTCTGGCACTGGGGCGATAGCAACAACGACGTGCAATGCTACATCGTCGCTTACCCCAAACAGAAACTTGGCCTGATGGTCTTCACAGATAGCGGCAACGGTCATTCGATCATTCCCGAAATAATCAAAGAGGCTGTCGGCGGCCAGCAGCCCGCTATCGCATGGCTTGATTATGAACAATACAACTCGCCCGCCAAACAGTTGTTCAAAGACATCGTGACGAGAGGCGACGCAGCGATTAACGAGTACAGAGAGCGTAGAAAAAATTCGGCAGAATCGTCTCGGCTCAATGAAGTTCCAATGAACAGGCTCGGCTACTCATTGCTCCAAAAGCAGAAGGTCAAAGAGGCTATCGAAATTTTTAAGATGAACGTCGAAGACTTTCCGCAATCGTCTAATACTTACGACAGTCTTGGCGAAGCCTACATGGTCAACGGCGACAAAGAGCTTGCGATTAAGAACTATCAGAAGTCCATTGAGTTGAATCCCGACAACTCAAACGGGATTGAGATGCTCAAGAAGCTTCAACAAAAGTAGTATCAAATTGCAAGATAGAGAGGTTGAGGTTAATTTGAGAAGAAGCGGGGGCAAGCCCGCCTTCCTGACTGCGCTC
>JBAWGU010000365.1:0-3945 GCA_049593215.1 Pyrinomonadaceae bacterium | reverse complement strand
ACAGGATAAAAAAGAACGATGAAGTAGGAATGATGAGCAGGAAAGAAAGACGAAAAGCTGGCTCTTCATCATTCATCGTTTTGCGTTCATCATTTGTATTTATCCTATCTATCCTGTCCATCCTGTTTGAATCTTCTGTAAGTTGAGCGGGCAGGGACAAGCCCTGCCCCTACGGTTATCGCTCTGCCCAATCTTTCGCGCGCTCGACTGCCTTCAGCCATTGCGCGTGTAATCGTTCTCTTTCTTCTGCGCTGATGGCTGGCTCGTATCGCCGCGCCATCTTCCAATGCGCACGCAACTCATCTTTGTTCTTCCAGAACCCGACGGCCAGACCCGCGAGATACGCCGCGCCCAATGAAGTTGTCTCCGTCACTTCCGGCACTTCTACTGCCACGCCAAGAATGTCCGCTTGAAACTGCATCAGAAAATTGTTGGCGACCGCTCCGCCGTCAACCCTTAGCTCTTTCAAGCGGATTCCCGAATCGCGCTGCATCGCTTCGACCACATCGCGCGTCTGGTAGCAGATGCTCTCAAGCGCGGCGCGTGCGATGTGCGCGCGTGTTGTGCCGCGCGTGAGGCCGATGATTGTGCCGCGCGCGTAAGCGTCCCAGTGCGGAGCGCCGAGTCCGGCAAGCGCAGGAACGAAATAAACTCCGTCATTTGACGTGACAGACCTTGCAAGGCTTTCCGTCTCCGAAGCATCTTTGATAATTCCCAAGCCGTCTCTCAACCATTGAATCGCCGCGCCTGTGATAAAGACTGCGCCTTCGAGAGCATACTCGACAGGCTCATTACTGACGCCCCATGCAATCGTTGTCAAAAGTCCTTCGTTGCTTTCAACAGCCTTGCGGCCCGTGTTCAGAAGCACGAAAGAGCCTGTGCCGTAAGTGTTCTTCGCAGAGCCTTCGGCGTAACATGCCTGACCGAAGAGCGCGGCCTGTTGATCGCCTGCGATGCCCGCGACGGGAATTTTTTGTCCGAAGAAAATGGCAGGGTCTGTCTCGCCGTAAACCTGCGAAGAAGGTTTGACTTCAGGCAGGAGCGCGGCGGGCACGCGTAGTATCTCTAAAAGTTCTTCATCCCAAGCAAGAGTGTGAATGTTATAGAGCAGAGTGCGCGAGGCGTTGGAATAATCCGTGATGTGTGCGCGGCCTCCCGTCAGTTTCCAGACGAGCCATGAATCAATCGTGCCGAAAGCAACATGGCCGCGCTCGGCTCTCGCTCTCAAGCCATGCGTGTGGTCGAGTAACCATTTGACCTTTGTCCCGGAAAAGTAAGGGTCAACGACTAACCCTGTCTTGCTGCGAAAAACTTTTTCAAGCCCGCCTGCTCTTAGCTCATCGCAGAGGGAAGCCGTGCGCCTGTCCTGCCAGACGATGGCGCGTGCGACAGGCTCGCCCGTCGCGCGATCCCACATCAAGGTCGTCTCGCGTTGATTGGTGATGCCGATGCCGCGCAACTCTTTCGCAGAGACGCGCGCCTTCGTGAGAGCCTCTTCAACGAGAGCGATGCTGACGTTCCAGATTTCCGACGCATCATGCTCGACCCATCCGGGCTGCGGGTAATGCTGCGTGAATTCAGAGTAGGCGCGGCTCAGCGCGTTTCCTTCCGCGTTGAACAGGATTACCTTTGTGCCCGTCGTGCCCTGATCTATGGCGAGTATGTAGCCTTCGCTCATTCCTGGTCCTCCGGCTCTGAATTCTATAGCGGTTTGCTTTGAATAAAAGATAAAAGTTGCGTTCACGCTTTGGCGCGGCACGGCGTCTTTATGTTGTCAGACTTTCCCCACAAAAATTTTGAACCTGCTCAGTCGCGCACGAAATAGTGCTTAGCCTGCACCATCTCGAATGAATAGCGAGGTTGCTGTATTGCATTTCCGAGACAGAATCGCTTGGAGACTATCCAGCATTTACTTGAGCAGACGCTCTGGGCACGCGCTTTGCTCTCGCGCTTTTCAACAGAAAGGCTCTCGCAGAACAGAACTTTTCTCTTTTCAGTTTTTTGAGGCGCGCAAGAATTTTCTTGTCCCGTGTTTCTCTTTCCGTGCGCGCCGGTGCTTGAACGGTCTGCTTTCCCGAACAGCTTACAAAGGAGCGTACCTTTATGCGTTCTAAGAAAACCCTGCTACACGGATTTCTCTTCCTGCTCGCAACCATTCTAACAATCGCACTTCCCATCCGCTCGCTCGCGCAGAACAGCCAGACGGAAGTTTACGAAGACATCAACGCGCGCGTTGTGAGAATCAGCCTCATACGCGGCGAGGTGAGCCTCAAGCGCAATGGCGGCCAGAAGTGGGAGAGCGCGCAAATAAACTTTCCGCTTGTTGAAGGCGATGCTATTGCAACGGACCGCGACGCGCGCGCAGAGATTCAGATTGACGCGCGCAATTTCGTCAGGCTTGACGGCGACTCGGTGCTTCGCGTCGTAACATTGCGCGATGAAGGCGTCGCTTTGAGTTTATCCGAAGGGACGGCGAGCGTGCGTCTCGCGCGTTTCGATCACGACCACGAATACTTTGAAGTTGACGCGCCGAAGACGACGCTCGCTGCCGAGAAGAAAGGTCTCTATCGTCTGGATGTGACGCGCGACGGCAACGTGCGCTTGAGCGTGAGAAGCGGCGGGCAAGCGCGCATCTATTCCGACACTTCAGGTTTTACACTGCGCGACGGGCGCAGCGCGGAGATTGTTTACAACGGCACGGACGAAGGCGATTGGCAGTTCAGCTCTCTCAGCGGTTTCGATTCGTGGGATCGCTGGAACGACGAGCGCGAGCGATACCTTGCCGCGCGTTTGAAGTTTGAGCAGAGAGATCGTTACTACGACGATTACATCTGGGGCGCGGAAGAGCTTGACTCTTACGGTAGCTGGTCCTATGCCAACGACTACGGCTGGATTTGGCGACCCTCTGTGACCGTCATCAACAACTATGGCAACTGGGCACCGTATCGCTACGGCCACTGGACATGGTGTCCGCCTTACGGCTGGACGTGGGTGGGCGATGAACCGTGGGGCTGGGCACCCTATCATTACGGGCGCTGGGTCTATTACGATAATAGTTGGTGCTGGGCACCGCGTCACTATTACAACCAGCATCACTACTGGAGTCCTGCGCTCGTCGCCTTCATCATTCTGGGCGGCGGCTATGGCGATAGCGTCGCGTGGTATCCGCTTAACTACCATCAGCCTGACCCGCGACGCTACTACTCGCGCAAGGTTGAGCGACTAACGCCCCTGCGCTCAAACGAAATCGCAAACCTGCAACGCACCAACCCCGCTTACCTGCGCGCCGTCACCACTCAACCTGCGCGTGAGTTTGGAGGCCAGGTCGCGCGTCTTCAACCCGCATCGGATGATTTAGCGCGGCGTGCTGTGACGACTGAGCCTCTGCGCGGGCGTCTTCCGATCAGGCCCGCAGATTCAGGCGGGGCAAACGCGTTGAGAGATACGCGCACTCTCGTTGCGCGGCCTGTTCAAACAGTTCGCGCGCCTTCTCTACCTGAGCGTCCGACGGGAGCAGCCGCGCGTGCGCCGGGCATCCCTCTCGATGAGACGCTCAGACGTGAGCGTGTCTTCAACGGGCGCGAGCCTGCGAGACCTGTTGCCAATGTTGAAGGTCAAACAAACAGAAGCGACGGAAGCGAGCCTGTTCAAAGAACGGAGAGACCTCTCGGAGCAGTGACGCGTCCCGCGCGTCCTGTTGTGAGAACTCCTGTTGAGCGCAGTAATGACAGAGAGGGCGATGGCTCTACAGATTCGCCTGTTGCTCGTCCTTCGCTACCTTCTCGTTCAGAGCGTCCGGCGCGACCACGTGATGAGCGTCCTCCTGCCGTGACGGATGAATCGCCGAATGAGCGTAAGGGGCGGCCTGAAAGAGTGGAGCGGCCCGAACGCAACGAGAGAGTTGCGCCGCCCGTCGAAAGGCCCGCTCAACCAGTAGAGCGAGAG
>JBAWGU010000364.1:0-9944 GCA_049593215.1 Pyrinomonadaceae bacterium | reverse complement strand
CCCCTTAACTCTGCTGATTCACGATGCGCCATACATGCTCCGGCCTGATGGGCATGTCTATGTGACGAATGCCGAATGGCGAGAGCGCGTCAACGACGGCGTTGACAATCGCAGGTGTCGCGCCGATTGTTCCGGCTTCACCGACGCCCTTAACGCCCATCGGATTAACGTCCGTCGGCGTCTCCGTGCGATCAAGCTCCATCCAGGGAATCATCTTCGCTCTCGGCACGGCGTAGTCCATCAAAGTTCCTGTCACAAGCTGGCCCTGCTCGTCGTAAACAATCTCTTCATAGAGAGCCTGACCGAGCGCCTGCACAATGCCGCCATGCACTTGACCATCAACAAGCATCGGATTGATGACCTTGCCACAATCATCAACGGCGACGTAGCGCAGGAATTTCACTTCTCCCGTCTCCGCATCAATCTCCACGACGGCGATGTGCGTGCCGAAGGGGAAGGTAAAATTCTTCGGCTCGAAAAAGTAGGTGGCGGAAAGTCCCGGCTCCATGTCCGGCGGCAAATCTTTCGCAAGATGTGCGGCGAGCGCGACATCTTGAATGGTTACACTCTTGCCGTCAGTCTCCGGCTCAGGCAAAGCTGCTGCGGGGGCTTGACCTGCGGGCACGACGGGTTCTGGAACTTCCCCGCCTGCTGCTGCCGCCGCCTGTGCTTTTTGAAGAGAGAAGCGCGATTCGTTGAACGAGATATTAGAAACATCCGCGCCCAGAAGATGAGCGGCAATCTTGTTAGCTTTCTCTTTGAGCTTTTGGATGGCGATGAAGACAGCCGTGCCGCCGACTGCCGTTGCGCGGCTGCCGAACGTGCCGATGCCATACTGCACAATCGAAGTGTCGCCGTGAATGACAGTCACATCGTTTAAGTCCACGCCGAGTTCATCCGCCGCGAGCTGCGCGAATGAAGTCTCCTGCCCCTGACCGTGCGGCGATGCGCCTGTGAGGACTGTCACCTTGCCTGTCGGCTCAATCCTGACAGTCGCGCTCTCCCAACCGCCTGCGGGCATCGCCTGCGACGGGCCGAGCGCGCAGATTTCAACATAGGTCGAAACGCCAATGCCCATGATGCGGCCTTGCTCGCGCGCCGCTTTCTGTTCCTCTCGCAGCTTCGCATAGCCCGCGTTCTCAAGAGCCTTCTGCAACGCGCCCTCGTAGTTGCCGCTATCGTAGAACAAGCCCGTCGCGGTCTTGAAAGGAAACTCTTCCGGCGTCGGAAAATTTTTGCGACGAACTTCCACAACATCCATGCCGAGTTCTGCGGCGACTAAATCCATCGCACGCTCTACAACGTAGGTCGCTTCGGGACGGCCCGCGCCTCTGTAAGCGTCCGTCGCCATCTTGTTTGTGAAGACGCCTGTGACGTTGATTTGAATTGCAGGAATCTTGTAACAACCCGAGAGCATCAATCCCGTCAAAGTCGGAATCGCAGGCGTGAGCAGTTGATGATACGCGCCGAGGTCTGCGAAGACGTTGTAACGAAGCCCCGTAATGGTCCCATCATTCCTGCAACCAATCTCTATGTAGCCCACCTGCCCGCGCCCGTGAATCGTCGCCTGAATATTTTCTCTACGTGTCTCAATCCACTTGACAGGCTTGCCCAACTGCATTGCAATCCAACTGAGCAGAGCTTCCTCTCCATAAACATTCAGCTTCGAGCCAAAGCCGCCGCCGACTTCGGGCGTGATGACGCGCAGCTTGTTCTCAGGCAATCCGATCATCAAAGCGAGCTGCGTGCGCAGCAAATGCGGAATCTGCGTTGAGGACCAGACTGTTAATTCACCCTCGCCGGGAAAGTAGCGCGCGAGCACGCCGCGCGGCTCCATCGCTATCGGCGCGAGACGTTGATTGACGACGCGCTGCTTGATGACGTGATCGGCAGACGAGAGAGCCGCATCAATATCGCCTTCGCCCGCCGTCAACTTGTAAGCGATGTTGTCGCCAAACTTTTCATGCACAACAGCGCCGCCCTTCGCAGCTTCTTCCACGTCAACGGCTGCCGGAAGGTCTTCGTAATCCACCATCACCAGATCAACTGCGTCGCGCGCAGCGTAACGATCTGTGGCTACGACTGCCGCGATGGGGTGGCCCACAAAATAGACTTTATCCGTAGCCAGCGCGCGATGGTCAGGCACTTTCAGATCAGGCAACGCGCTCGCGCAAGGCACGGGACCAATCTTCTCCGCAATATCCCTGCCCGTGTAAACAGCGACCACGCCCGGCGCATTCTGCGCTTCGCTCACATCAACGCTCGCAATGCGCGCGTGCGCGTAGATCGAGCGCACGAACGCGACATGCAGCGTATCAGGCAAGCGTATGTCATCAACATAATGGCCCAAGCCTTGAATCAAACGCGGGTCTTCCGTCCGCTTCACTCTCTGTCCAACATATTTATCGGGCATAACTCCTCCGAAAAGAGTCCGAGAGTCTGGAGTCGTGAGTCAGGAGTCAAAAGCCAAACGCTTTTTGTTTTTGACTCCTGACTCCTGACTTTAGACTTAAGACTTTTTAGCCGCGTACTCGACAGCCTCTACGATGTGTTGATAGCCGGTGCAGCGACACAGGTTTCCTTCGAGGCCGTGACGAATCTCTTCCTGCGTCGGGTGCGGATTGCGCTCAATGAGTTGCGCGGCGGCCATAATCATGCCGGGCGTGCAGTAGCCGCATTGCAGACCGTGACATTCCCAGAAACCTTCCTGCACGGGATGCAGGTCTCCGTTGCTGGCAAGCCCTTCAATCGTGGTGACGTTCGAGCCGTCTGCCTGCACGGCAAACACGGTGCATGATTTGACGGCCTGACCATCAAGGAGCACAGTACATGCGCCGCAAAGCGATGTCTCGCAACCAATGTGTGTGCCCGTTAGTCCGAGCACGTCGCGCAGGTAATGCACGAGCAGGAGACGCGGCTCGACTTCCGCCTGCTGCGCCGTGCCGTTGACGTTGATGCTGATAGCCCTTTTCATTGCTACCTCACTTCCGGTTTGAAATCCTGAACAGACCGAAAATCCCGCTTGATTAATTTGAACAGCCGATTAAAGGAAGGAAAGCTCGCCGCCACCTTTGAGCACTGCTTCTACGCCAAATCGTGCCACAGAGTCAACCCCAAAAGCGTATAATCCCGGCTCGGCAACTCTCTGCGAAGAAGTGGGAGAAGCTCTCTCGGTGAATCTCGTTGAATACATCTTTCAAGCAGCCGACAAGCTGAATCGCTGGTCTGAGACGGCGATTCTGTGCGGCGATGAGCAGACAACTTACAAGCGGCTTCTTCATCGTGTGAAGAAATTTGGCCGCGTGCTTGAGACGCTCGGCGTCGAGCTTGGTGATCGAGTAGCCATTGCCGCCTGCGATTGCCCTGAGTTCATCATCTCTTTTCTGGGCGCGGCTTCTGTCGGCGCGGTGGCTGTCCCTGTCAGCACAATGATGACAGCGACTGAGCTTGCTTACGTGCTCAACCATTGCGACGCGAAACTTTTAATACTCACATCAGACCAGATAGAAAAGGCTCAGAGCATCACGAGCAATCTGAGCAGCCTTGAAAAAATCTTGCTCATTGACGGCGAAGCGGAAGGCATGTTGAATTTCAGTGAGATGCTCGCGCGCGTTGAAGAGGCAGAGATTTTAGATGTGGGCGACGGTGCGCTCGCCTTCATACTCTACACTTCAGGCAGCACGGGACAGCCGAAAGGCGCGATGCACATTCATCGCAACCTGCCCTTTACGGTCGAGACTTTCTGCAAACAGATTCTTCGTGTTGAGCCGGATGATAGACTCTTTTCTTCTTCACGTCTCTTCTTCGCCTACGGTCTCGGCAACAGTCTCTCATTCCCGCTCGCTTCGGGCGCGACGACAATTCTCTGCAAAGAGCGTCCCACACCGCAGGTGATTGCGGAAGTCTTCAAACAACATCGCCCGACCATCTTCTTCGCAGTGCCCGCAGCTTATCGCGCTTTGATCGAATTTATTTCAAAAGGAAACGTGCTTGAAACGGAGTCCATCAGATTCTGCGTCTCGGCGGGAGAGAAGCTGCCGGAAGGAATATTTTATGAATGGAAGAAGCTGACAGGGCTGAACATTCTCGACGGCATCGGCTCGACAGAGATGTTGCAGATGTTCATCTCGAACAGCAGAGACCAGATTGCGCCGGGCAGTAGCGGTCGGGTCGTGCCGGGATACGAAGCGAAGCTTCTGGACCAACAGGGGCAGGAAATAGAAGGCGCGGGCACAGGCCACTTGATGATAAAGGGTGCGAGCGCGAGCGTGGGTTATTGGAATGATGCGTTGAAGACTGACGCGACAATGCAGGGCGAGTGGATGCGCACGGGCGATCTTTATCGTCGTGACGCGGACGGAAACTTCTGGCACGAGGGGCGCAGCGATGATCTCTTCAAGGTCAAGGGCCTGTGGGTCTCACCCGTTGAAGTTGAAGATGCGCTGCTCTCCTGCGCAGATGTTTTAGAAGCGGCAGTCGTGCCGGGCTTGAATGAAGATGGGATGAATGCTGTCTCAGCCTACGTCGTGCTGCGAGCAGATGCGGGCGACGGAACAGAAGAGGGATTGAAAACGGAATTGAGAACAAAACTGCCTCCTTACAAATGTCCCTCAGAGATTCACTTCACGGAACAGTTGCCGCGCACGGCGACGGGTAAGTTGCAGCGATTTAAGTTGAGGGAGCACTGAGCGTCATAAGAAAATTTCACGCAAAGGCGCAAAGACGCAAAGAAGAACGCGAAGAGGTTGAGAGCTTATCTTTCCTGCGTGCTTTTCTTCGCGCCTTTGCGCCTTTGCGTGAACCTCTCTTACTTCAAACCTTCTACCATAAAAAGATCAGAGAGGTTGCGGCGGTAGGTGTAAACGTAAGACTTGCCGTCGGGCGTGAGCAGGATTGTTTCGATGCTGTCCACACCGGCAGGATCGCTCGGCATCAATTCTTTCAGTTGCTCTTTACGTCCCGTCGCAAGGTCAAGGCGATAGACGCGGATGGGCAATTCGCCGGGTTTGTAAACGTAGAGGGCACGCCCGTCCGCATTCCAGCCGATGACTTCATCTTCCGCAGCGAGGCCGTTAATCTGTTTCGGCTCTCCGCCATCAACCGGGTAAAGAAGTTTCTGCTGTTGCGCGTCTGTGGCAAAGATTAGTTTGCCGTCGGGCGAGATGAATCTTCCCGTGACGCCTTCGGGAGTGATGGGTCTGGTTTTGCCGCTCTCCAAATCCTGAACGAAGCAACGCAGGCTATGACCATTCTCGTTGCCGATGAAGAGAATGCGCTTAGAGTCAGGAAACCAGCTCGCGCCGTGATAGTAGTCAATGCCTTCGTTTGGCAGAGAGCGCGTTTCGCCCGCGCCCGCAGGCAAGAGCACGAGTTGAGGCGGCTTGGCAAAGGGGCGGAACGAGAGAGCCTGTTTGCCGTCAGGCGAGAGAGCCATCGCCGCGCCTTCGCCTAAACGAATCGCGGGCGAGCCGTCAGTCTTGCGCAGGTAAACTGAAAAAGTTGGACCACCGCCTTCGCCTCTTTCATCAAAGAGCAGAAGCTTGCCATCCTTTGAGAGGTCGCGCGAGAAGGATTGATCGAGCCATGCGAGGTCGCGCTCTTTCTTCTCGTCGCCGTTGAGTCCGGGCATCTCGTGTCGCCCGTTGGCACGCGCGAGCAGGATGCGCCCGTCGCGCGAAATGTCGTAGAGAATCAGGCGGCCCGCGACACGTTCGACCAGACGCTCTTTGCCCGCAGGCGTGACGGCATGAAGATCGGCATTGCCTCCTTCAGCAGTCGCCGTGAACCAAATCTCTTCGCCGTCCGGCGACCAAGCCAGACCGTATTCAGTGGTCCACCCGCTTGAAACGGTCTTGCGATTGCCGCTCAAATCAACTGTAGCGATTGAGCCGCGATCACCTGCGAGCGTCGGGTGGTCCATGAAAGCAACACGGTCGCCTTTGGGAGAGATGCGCGGGTTGCTGATCCAGCCGACCGTCTCGTAGAGGACTTTGCCAATCGGATATTCGAGACGATTGCGGCCTCCGACGATACGCACGACCGCGAGGTTCTGGCCGTCAGGGGACCAATCGGCTTCCGTCACGTCTTCAAGAATTTCGCGCGGCGCACCTCCCGCCAGAGGCACGCGCGCCAGCGTGCTTGGAACATTCTGCGTCACGCCTCTTGTCACAGACCGCACGCCGTGCGGAGAAAGCAGGATTGCCATTTCACCTGAAGACGAGAGCGCCAGAATGTCTCCTGCCGGAAGGCCCAGATTGCGCGACTCGGGGCTGTCAGAGCGCGCGGAGAAAATCTGTCTCGGTGCGGCATCCCACGTCGCGCTGTAGATGATGTTCTGGCCGTCTGGCGCGAAGCGCGCAGCCCAGACCGTGCCTCTGCGAAAAGTTATCTGGCGAAAGACGGGCGGCGGGGATGCGCCCGCGCGTTTGCCAAAAATGTATGCCAGAGAAGCGGCGGCTAAAATTGAGAGGGCTACTGCCAGAGGCCAGAGCCAGCGTTTGCGTTTCGGCTCGGCTGAAAGGATGGCAGCCTGTCCCGTTGTGCTGCTCAAAGATTCAAGGTCAAAGGCCAGATCGCGCGCGGATTGAAAACGCTCTTCAGGACTCTTCTCAAGGCAATGACGCACGATGCGCCAGAGCGCGGGAGAAATATTTTTGTTTTGTTCGGAGAGGTCCGGCGGATCGTTGCGCAGGATGGCGTTCTGCACTTCGATTTTCGTCTCGGCTTGAAACGGACGCTTGCCTGAGAGCATTTCATAAAGCACGATGCCGAGCGAGAAAATGTCTGAGCGATGATCTACCAGAGCGCCGCGCACATGCTCCGGGGACATGTAGCCGACTGTGCCCATCAAGCCGCTCTGGATGGTGATGATCTCCGTCGTCGCATCTCCTGAGCTTGGATTGACAGGCGGCGGCTCGCTCAGCTTGGCGAGGCCAAAGTCTAAGATTTTCACTCTGCCGTCTTTGCAAACAAAGATGTTTTCGGGCTTGATGTCACGATGCACAATCCCTTTGTCGTGCGCGGCGGCGAGGCCGTGCGCAATCTGAATCGCGTACTCGACAGCTTTGCGCGGAGCAAGCGGTTCGCCGTCCATCTTGCGACGCAGCGTCTCGCCTTCTAGAAGCTCGGAGACGACGAAAGGCGCGTCGTCGTGCGTGCCGACATAGTAGATAGAGAGAATGTTCGGATGGCTGATAGCGCCGCCTGCGCGTGCCTCCTGACTGAAGAGGCGGAGGCGTTCCTCGTCCGTCGCAAAAGTTGTGGGGAGGACTTTGACTGCGACATCCCTATCCAGCAGTGTGTCGCGGGCGCGATAGACTTCGCCCATGCCTCCCGTGCCGAGCGGAGAAAGTATCTTGTATTGGCCGAGTTCCGTACCCGAAGCGATTGTCATGAAATTTTAGAGGAAGGTCTCTGGGTTTTTCCGGTTAGCTCGCTCTAATCTTGCCTGTGGACCAGGCACAGGCATTGTAACGATGTTCGCTCTGTTGCGCCAGACCTTAAAGCAATTCACCGCAGAGGCGCAGAGCATTCGCAGAGTTAGCGCAGAGAGTTGAATGCTCTTCTCTGTGTTTCCTCTGCGTAAACTCTGCGCCTCTCTGCGGTGAGATAAAAAAGAACAAGTCACTGATTGTGTTATTCATCCCTCATCCCTCTTCCCTTTGTCCTCCCGCCCGCTACCGCAGGCGGTACTGACAATCTATAATGAAGCCGATGGCAACACACATTGCAGAAGAGACTCAAACTCGCGCGCAAGGGGCGCAGCGATTTGCCCTACGTTGCAACGGTCTGGTCAAGAGATTCGCGGACGTGACGGCAGTCAACGGTCTCGACCTCGAAATTTTTGCAGGCGAATGCTTCGGGCTGTTGGGACCAAACGGGGCGGGCAAGACGACGACCGTTGAAATTTTGGAAGGGCTGACTGCGCCGGATGGAGGCACTGTGGAGGTGCTGGGCGAGCGTTGGGGCGCGGGCGATGACCGCAGATTGCGCGAGCGTATAGGCGTGCAGTTGCAGGAGACGCAGCTTTCCGACAAGGTGACTGTGGAAGAGACCTTGCGCCTCTTTCGCAGCTTCTACAAACGCGGGCACAGCGTTGAAGAAGTGATTCACACGGTCGCGCTCGAAGAGAAACGCGGAGCGCGCGTCGGCAAACTCTCAGGCGGGCAGAGGCAGCGTCTCGCAGTAGCCTGCGCGTTGGTGAGCGATCCAGACCTGCTCTTTCTTGACGAGCCGACGACGGGGCTTGACCCGCAGGCACGTCTCTCGCTCTGGGATATTGTTGAAAAATTTCGCGCGGGCGGCGGGACCATTCTGCTCACGACGCATTACATGGAAGAGGCTGAGCGGCTGTGCGACCGCGTTGCAATTATGGACCACGGGCGGATGATTGCGCTTGGCACGCCGACTGAATTGATTGAATCGCTCGGCGCAGACCAGATCATAGAGTTCAGCGCGACGAAAGAGCTTGAAGAGGATGCTTTAAGAAATCTTCCGGCAGTCACTAATCTGCACAAGCGCGGCGGCGAGTATGCGTTGACGGTGGCGGAGATTGGCGTTGCGCTTCCCGGTCTGCTCGCGGAGATCAAGCGGCAGCAGGCAAATCTCGTCACGCTCACCACGCATCAGGCGACTCTGGAAGATGTCTTTGTCAGTCTCACAGGAAGGATGCTGCGCGATGGCTGAAGCGAAACAAACTCTCTTTGACGAAGAACGCGCTGATGAGAGCTTGAGCATGAAGGAGAGCGAGCGCGCGAAAAATGGTCGGACTGATAAAGCGTCGGGCCAGCCGTTTCATCCGCTCATCGAGTTGACCATGACGAGAGTGCGCGAATTCATGCGCGAGCGTGAAGCGGTCTTCTGGGTCTTCGTCTTTCCCCTGTTGCTCTCCTTCGCGCTCGGCATAGCCTTTCGCAACACTGCGCCCGAAAAGAGTGTCGTTGCAGTCGAAGCCGATACAGCAGCGTCCTTATCAACAACCGCACAAGAGATTGCTTCAAAGCTTTCGCAGTCGCCGGACATCAGAGCAGTAGTGCTCACGCCCGCAGAAGCCGCTCAAGCTCTGCGTAGCGGAAAAGTCTCGCTCGTGATAAGAGCACGACAAGGGGAGATAGGGGATGTGGGTCAGGGGTTGGATAAAACCAAAACCCTAACCCCTAACCACCAACCCCCAGCCCCCGTCTTCGATTACCGTTTTGATCCGACGAGGCCGGAGAGCCGCACGGCGCGGCTCGTGGTTGACGATGCGTTGCAGCGTGCGAGCGGGCGCGCAGATGTGGCGAGCGTGCGTGAAGAAAAGGTGACGGAGCCGGGCGCGCGTTACATAGATTTTCTGGTCCCCGGATTGATTGGACTCAACTTGATGGGAAGCGGGATGTGGGGACTGGGGTTTGCCGTAGTGACGGCGCGGGGGCGCAAGCTCCTTAAGCGTTTTGCGGCGACGCCGATGCGCCGTTCTCATTACCTGCTCTCGTTTATGCTCTCGCGTCTGGTCTTCCTGACGCTGGAAGTTGTCGCGGTCGTCTTTTTCGCGTGGCTTGCATTCGGATTCAAGGTGCAAGGCTCCTGGCTGAGCCTCGCGTTGATTGCCCTGCTTGGCGGATTGACGTTTTCAGGAATCGGGCTGCTTGTGGCCGCGAGACCGACGACGATTGAGGGCGTGTCGGGTTTGATGAACTTTGTGATGTTGCCGATGTGGCTGCTCTCAGGGACATTCTTTTCGTCCGAAAAATTCCCGCAAATTTTTCAACCGTTCATCAAGGCTCTACCCTTAACCGCCATGAACGATTCCCTGCGCGCGGTGATGAACGAAGGTGCGCCACTCTCTGCAAGCTGGCTTGCGATCTGCGTGCTGCTCGCGTGGTGTGTGCTGAGTTTCGCCGTTGCGCTCAAGATATTTCGCTGGCAGTAACTAAGTCAGAACCGCCTGCGGTAGCGGGCGGGTC
>JBAWGU010000363.1:0-1720 GCA_049593215.1 Pyrinomonadaceae bacterium | reverse complement strand
CCTCTAAACGACTGTTGATTAAAACGCCCGCACCTTTCATTGAAAAGCGCGGGCGTGTCTGTATCGTCAATCTCTTCAAGCGCGTCGCCCGCGCCGCTTAGCGGGAGAGCAGCGTGCCGACGTAAGTTAAAAGCTCGTTGGCGCAGACGGGGCAGTAGCCGCCGTCTTTGACGAGACGGTCAACGACCTCGTTGATGCGACGCAGTTGGTCCGGGTCGGGCGTCTTCGCAGACGTAGTAATCTTCACCACGTCTTTCAAGTCCGCGAAAATCTTCTTCTCAATCGCTTCCTTCAAACGCTCGTGCGAGTTGTACTCGAATGAGCGGCCCTTGCGCGCGTAGGAAGAGATGCGTATGAGAATCTCCTGGCGGAAAGTGTTCTTCGCATTCTCGCTGATGCCGATCTGCTCTTCGATGGAGCGCATCAGTTGCTCGTCCGGGTCCATCTCCTCTTCCGTGATGGGGTCTTTGATGCGTTCCTTGTTGCAGAAGGCTTCAACATTGTCCAGATAGTTGTTGCACATCGTTCGCGCCATCTCTTCAAACGAATAGACGAACGCGCGCTGGACCTCTATCTTCGCCAGCTCGTCATACTCTTTGCGCGCCGCAGAAATCAAGTTCAGATAGCGGTCGCGCTGGTCGGGACTGATGCCTGTGTGTTGCTCAAAGCCATCTTTAATCGCACGTAGCGCGTCAATCGGATTGATGCAGGTCACGCCGTCGCGCACCAGCGCGGATGAGAGACGATTGATGATGTAGCGCGGAGAGATGCCGTCCATGCCTTCGCGCACAGTCTCGTCTTTCAGCTCGCGCACATCTTTCGATTTATAGCCTTCAACATCCTCGCCGTCGTAAAGCTTCATCTTCTTGGCGATGTCAACATTGGCGCGCTTCGGCTCTTCCAGACGCGTCATCACGGCAAACATCGCCGCGACCTTCAAAGTGTTCGGCGCGATGTGAACGTTGCGCAGGACTTCGGATTGATTGAGCAGCTTGTAATAGATGCGCTCTTCCTGCGAGACGCGCAGGTTGTAGGGCACGCGCACAAGTATGATGCGATCCTGCAAGGCTTCGGATTTACGATTGCCCGCGAAAGAGATGTACTCGTTCTCGTTCGTATGCGAGAGAATCACCTCGTCGGCGTAGATCATCGCAAAGCGTCCGGTCTTGATGTTCTGTTCCTGCGAAAGCGTGAGAAGCGAATACAAAAACTTCTCATCAACCTTGAGCATCTCCACAAACTCCATCAAGCCGCGATTGGCGATGTTAAGCTCGCCGTCAAAGCGATAAGCGCGCGGGTCCGATTCGACGCCGACATCGCCAATGGTCGAAAGATCAATCGAGCCTGTCAGCTCCGTAATGTCTTGTGATTTTGGATCTGAGGGCGCGAACGTGCCGATGCCGATGCGCTCTTTCTCCGAGAAGAGCAGGCGATGGACGCGCACGTCTTCGTGGCGGCCCTGATAGGTGTGTTCAAGCGCGTAGCGACATTGCGGGCAGAGGTCGCCTTCGATGTAGATGCCGTAGTGCTTCTCTATCTCGGCACGCAGCTCTTGCGGGATGAGGTGCAGAGGCTCTTCGTGCATCGGGCAGTCTTTGATGGCAAAGACCGCGCCTGCTTCCCCGCGCGTCCAACCTTCGAGGCCGCGCTTGAGCATGGTCACGATGGTTGACTTGCCGCCGCCGACTGGTCCCATCAGAAGGAGTATGCGCTTGCGTAC
>JBAWGU010000362.1:0-3009 GCA_049593215.1 Pyrinomonadaceae bacterium | reverse complement strand
CCCGCCTCTAAACGGTCGCCGTTCTATTGATAACCGTAATAAGTATCGCTTTGGCAACCTCTTTCGTTAGTCGAGGTCCATCACCTTTTCAGGCTCTACTTGCGTGTCAGGCGATAAGGAGATGAGGCTCCTGACTGCGCTCTCCATCTTTCGCGCAAGAAGAGCATAACTGTCATCACTGCGGGACGCTTGCAACTCCTGCGCTTCGCAGTTCAACGGTTTGCCGAAAACTATTTCGATGGGCGCGATGCCAATCCGCCGGGTGCCCTTTGACCAAACATTGAATGAGCCTGTGATGGCGGCGGGTAAGACCGGGACGCCCAGCTCTTGCGCCAGCACGGGCGCTCCTTTCTTGAAGCTCTTTAGCTGGCCGTCACAACTCACCCCTCCTTCCGGGAAGATGAGAAGTATTTTCTTTGCCTTGAGACTGATGGCGCTGACTTTCATCGCGCGCACGAGGTTCGTATCGGGGTCTATGGGCACGACTTTACCGATGCGCGCGATGAAGTCCTTTAGGCCGCCGCCGACAAAGTAGGGTGAGTAGCCGACGGAGAAAGCCTGTTTGAAGATGGAGTATGGGAGAACCGCCGTGAATAAAATTCCGTCGAGGTAGCTCTGATGGTTTGGACAAATAAGATAAGGTCCCTGTGGAGGGAGATTTTCAATGCCCCTGACTTTGAGCCTGAACAGGATTTTCGATAACAGGAAGACTAATTTGAGCAGCAGAAAATAGATGAAGGTCAGCACGGGAGATGATTTAAAGACGTACTTCTCGGCTATCTCCCTGCTCGCCTCGTCGCTATTCTCCGAACCCAGAATCTCTTTCCATGTGACGCGCGCCGCCGGAGTATGACTGCCAGCCGCGCTCCGGCCTTGATGCGATCCGCTTTCCACTGCCTTTAGCAAATCACGGACGGTTAAGAGCTGGCTGGCGGCGTCACTATCCAACCGAATATTCAGGGCCTGTTCGATGTTGACGATGAGTTCGGTACGCTGTAGGGAGTCGAAACCGAGATCGAGTTCAAGATTCATGTCCGGGTGCAGCTCGCCTTCGGCGCGAGACTCTTTGCGAATGACGCTGAGGACTCGACCAGATGTCTCTTGTTGCAGCAGTTGGTCATCGCCCTCGACAGAATTGTATGGCGCTCTCTGCGCTGTGTTGGCGCTTGCGCTCCCCTGACCGCCCCCGTTCTGCTCCTGTACCAGCCAACGCTTGAGCTTCTTCGTTGATGTGCGGGGCAGAGGCTCCGTCTGAATGTCGTAGGAGAGAATCCTTTTGTAACGAGGCAGGGTCACCGACAGCTTCTCAACATCTGCACGAATAATCTCTCTGGAATTAACAATCTTGAGCTGCTTCAGATAATCGAAGTCAGGCACGATGACGGCATGGAGCCGCTCGGACTGCGCGTAGCCGGAAGAATCCGCAGCGCCCAGCACGCACATCTCTTTGATATAGGGGCATTGCATGTAGTGGCGTTCCACTTCTTCCGGATACACCTTTTTCCCTGAGCTGAGGACGATCAACTCTTTTTTGCGGCCCGTGATGTAATAGTTCCCGTCGTCGTCAACACGAGCAAGATCGCCTGTGTAAAACCACCCGTCACGAAGCACCTGCGCCGTTGCTTCAGGATTGTTGAAATAGCCGCGCATCACGCTTGGCCCGTTGATGGCGATTTCGCCCTCACCCGATTCGTCCGGGTCAACGAGCTTGACCTTCAAGCCGGGGAGGGGAACGCCGGTCGAGCCGATGACGTTTTTACGAAACGGTGTGAACATGCCGCCGCCGAAAGTCTCTGTCAGCGCGTAACCCTGCTGGACGGTGAAGCCCAGACTGTAAAAGTCGCGAATAATTTTCGGGTCGAAATAAGACGCGGCGCTGATGAGTAAGCGCAAGCTGCCGCCGAAAGTTTGATGCACTGTGGAGAAAACTTTTCGGCCCAAATTCAGATGCGTCGTTTCTCTGAGCCACAAACAGAGACGAAGCATGACACGGAAGAAGACGCGCACCGGAAAAGATTTTCGCCCGACCTCTTCAAATATTTTTTTGTGAAGCAAGTAGAAGAGCTGCGGCACTGCCGGAAGGACAGTGATTCTGGCGAGCCGCAGTGTCTTCATAAGCTCGACGCTGTTGAGCGTGCGCAGGTAGGTGACGCCCGCGCCCGTTGCAAGGGGCATCAACACATTGGCTAACGAGGCAAAGACATGATGCGAAGGGATGATGGCAAGAACCCTGTCTCCGCGAATGAAATGAATATACTGCATCAGCCCAGCGACACTGTTGGCGATACTCTGATGCTGGATGATGACCCCTTTAGGCTTCCCCGTAGTGCCCGACGTATAAAAGATAATAGCGTCGTCTTCAAGCGAGATGGCAGGCGGTGAGAAGGGAGCGTTGCTTTCCTGAAATAGCTCCTCCACCCGAACCGCATCGCCATCTTCTTCATCTCCGTCTAAAGAGACGACCGTCAGCGCCAACTGGTGCTCCCTCATCAGGCTCCGCAGGAGCGGGAGTTTTTCACGAGTTGTAAAAACGAGCCGGGTTTCAAGCTCACAGAGGATGAACGACATTTCATCGCTTCCGTACTCGACATCCAGAGGCGCTGCGACACACCCGCTATAGAGAACCCCCAGATAGGCAATCGTCCAATGAGGATTCAGGGGAGACCAGAACACAACCTTATCGCCCTTGACGAACCCTCTATCTCGTAGCGACTGGCTCAAATTTTTTGCCATGCGGAGGGTTTGCCCGAAGGTGTAACGCACCTCCTGCTCGCCATCCATCATCTGCAACGCTGTGTGCTCAGGGAACAGCTCCGCCTTTTTTTCAATCTCTTCAAAGATGAGGGGTGCTGGCTTCATGTGTCTCTTCCAAACTCCGTCCCGATTCGACAGGCTCTACTTGACGAGCGACGACGCAAAGTAAAGGTCGCCTGCCGTGACGTGCTAAGAGCGTGTCTAAAAAGTAGCTTCCGCCGCCATCGCGTCAGCGATGCTCTGACTTGAGCCAGC
>JBAWGU010000361.1:0-5160 GCA_049593215.1 Pyrinomonadaceae bacterium | reverse complement strand
TCATCCGGTGTGCTCTCGTCCGGCGCGGTCTCATTCTCTGCCATGTTGATTTCTAAGACTCTCCTCTGATGATCTACAAACTTTTAATGTGTGAATTATCGAAGATTTTGGCACACGTCAGTTGCAGGTGTCCAGCAACGAAGGATTGACTCATTGATTCATTTGCTCATTGGCTCAATGAATCAATGAGCAAATGAGGAAATGAGTCAATCCTTTCCGTTCTCACCATCAAGCCGCTTGACTAAATTAACGTACTCGCCGCGCTCAAAGCCGTTCGCGCTGAAGTAGTCAATCAAATCGCCGTCGTTCCAGTTGACCATCGTGTTGATGAGATGGATGCCATGACGACGAAAGCGCGCGCAGAGTTCGTCCATCAGAGCGCGGCTGATGCCCTGACCGTGAAGTTGCGGGTCAACGCCTATGATCTCAAGCCAGCCTGTGAGTTCCGTTCCAAACTCCCAGCCGTGAATGTTGCCCAGCACGAAGCCTACGATCTGGCCGCCGCGTTCCGCGACCAGACAATATTCGGGCGCGCGTGCGATGTTCGCGGCAGCTTTCGATTCGTAGTAAGCGGCGTGCGGCAGACCTGTAATCCGTTCGTCTATCCGCAGCACGCCGTCAATGTCGCGCTCTGTCATCTGTCGAACGGCAAGGTCTTTCATCCGTCTGGCCCTGTGCGCTCTGTGCGCGTGAACGCCGCGAAGAACGCGCGCGGCAACTTTGCGCGCAAGACGCGGTTTAAGCGAGCGACTGATGATGTTGCGATAAGAATCATGGCCGGAGACTGAATCGAAGAGCGCATCATACATCAAAGGGTCTGTCTTGCCGACATCAATCATCGGGTCAAGCAGCAAGCGCGCAAACCTCAACATCAGGTGACGCACAAACACTCCGTAATGATAATCGCCAAGAAGGTCTGCGCACGCGCGACGATAATTCTCCAGCGCATGTTTTGAAACGCCGTGCTCGATGATTGTCTCTGCGAGGCGAATGCCCGTGATGATCGCAGTGTTGATGCCCTTGCCTTTGAACGGACGCAGCCAGCCCGTAGCATCGCCCACCAGAGCATAGCGATGCCCGTAAGCTCCGCGCGCGGGAGCGGAAGGAAAGCGGCCTTCGTAGTAGTTGATTGATCGCGTATCAAAGTTGGGAAGAAGATTCTGCACTTCCTCCATCCTCAAGAACTGGTCCAGATCGCAGGACGAGACGCGCTCGCCAGCAATGTTGATGAGAATGTGGTCGTCCTTCGGCGTGATTGCGCCAAACTCTATGCGCGGGCATTTCGGCGGCAGCAGAAAGGCGTGAACGATGTGGCCCAGCTTCTCTGTCTGAAACGCTTCGGTCGCTTCAATCGTCGTCAGGTAACTCTTCAACCACTTTGACGGGCGCGCGAAACCTTTGCCTTCACGCCCTGTCACATCTTCAAAGACCGACAGCATCGCTTCGTCCAAACCGAACGCGCCGACAACCATGTCCGCTCTCTCATAAAGCGATTCGCTGTAAACACGAACCTCGTCAAGCTCACCCGCGCGCGCAAACTCAACGCCCGTCACGCGCGATTCAATGACACGCGCGCCCAACTCGCGCGCACAGTCGAGCATAAAGCGGTCAAACTGCGCGCGTTCCACAGCATAGGTAGCACGGCCTTTTCCGGGATCGCCAGCGTGCGCGCCGTGCCCTGTGAGCAGCACGTTCTCATGCGGCCCGTGCAGGCGATAACCAAAAATCTGTCGCTTGATGAGAGAGCGCGGGAGATGAACGTCAAGGTCGCGCGCGAGGACTTCTTCGACGGGCGGCGAGAGCACGCCGACGCATTGATTGGCATGGACGCTGAAATCCTTGCCCTCAAAAATCAGCACGCGAAGGCGCAGGGAGCGCGCGTCTGCCAACTGCAACAACCTAATAGCGCACGCCGCCCCGCCCGGCCCGCCGCCGATGATGACCACCGTCGAACCATCATGTAAACGGCAATCGTTCATGGCTTTGGATGAACGAAAAGAAAATTAACAGGATAGACAGGATGAACAGGATAAAGCAGAAGTGATGAATAAGGAATGATGAACGCTGAATGAAAGATGAAAAGGTTTCTCTTCATCATTCATTGTTTCGCCTTCAGCATTTCTTTCATCCTGTCTATCCTGTCCATCCTGTTAATTTTCTACTTTACGAGGCGCAGAGCTTTAATAGTTTTTCACTGTCTGATTGCAAGCGCAACCTCTATGGCGCGGCGCGCGTTGACGACGCCCCAGCCCTGACGCTCTACTTCGATTGCAGGCACGCGCTCGGCAGTGTCTATCAGGATGCGTTTGACCTGTTGGGGCGTCAAAGCGGGATTGGCTTCGAGCATACAGGCGATGATTGAAGCGACGATGGGCGAGGCGAAGGATGTCCCGTCAACGTACTTGTAATGCTCGCTGATGACGTTGCCCTCGCGCAGCTTGATGGTGATGAGCTGGCGCAGGAGCGGGATGCGTAAGCGTTTTGATTCGTCCAAATCTTTGTCCACGCCCGCGTTCGCTTCTATCATCTCAAGCAGTTGATCGTCGGGCGCGGCGTCGAGTTTGGCGAAGAGTTCCGCTTCTTCCGCCGTCGGCGTGCGCGGCAAGATAGGCGCGGCGACCCAGATGCCGGGCGCAATCACTTCGGGCTTTTGCAGGCCGTCAATCGTTGGACCATAAGACGAGCGGTACATGCCGCGACGCGCGCGGTCGAGCGAGTTCTGGTCGTCAAGGCCGCCGACGGCGATGGCAGAAGGCGCGCTTGCGGGCGGCAGCACAGGATGGCCCTGCATGTGTCCTGCGTTGCCGACGGCGCAGACGACAATCAAGCCTTCTTTAACTGCGCGCTCAACCATTTGCGCGAGCGAATTATGAAGATAGGGCTGCTCATAGTCGCCGCCCGCAGAGATGTTGACGACGCGAATCTTATACTCTTCGCGGCGCTCAAGTATCCACTCTAATCCTTTCAGAATGTTCTCTTCAGGAATCGCTCCGGTCCTGCCGACTTTGACGAGCACGACATTCGCGGCGGGCGCGATGCCGCGATAGAAACCGTTTGAGAGCGAGCCGTTGCCAGCCGCGACCACGGAAGTCATCATGCCATGCCAGCTCGCCACGTCGTTTGTCTCAAGGGTCGTGTGATCGTTCTCGAAGATGCTGTGATAGGCGAGTATGCGATTCTGCGGCGTCGTCAAATCAGGATGCGCGTAGAAGCCTGAATCGAGAAACGCGATGGTCACACCGCGCCCTGTGAAGCGTTCATCCGCGCCCATCCGCAGAGGCGTTGAGAGAACATAGCCGCCCTGTTCAAAGACCACCGCATCGGATTCGAGTTGAATGCGCGCTCGCTCGTATAGCTCAACGCAGCGCGGGCAGACTTCCGTCACACTCGCGCCCGCCGGAGCATTCGCGGCAACGATTTTTTGCAAAGCCTCTGAAAGAGAATCAAAGGAGACGCGCCCCTCAGGGGCATCGCACCCGCAAACATGACAGCTTTGCTGGCTGATGACTTGCGCCGCAGTTTCTTCAATAGGATTAAGAGAGATTGTTTCTTCTGACATAATAAGAACTGTTTTCAGTTTTCGGTTTTCAGTTTTCAGTTAGTTGAATCGCATCTGAAATTTGAAATCTCAAATCCCGGATGAGAAAAAACTCAAATGGCTTTCCGTCTGAAAACTGAAAACCGAAAACTGAAAACTGCTTTTGAATGATGAACGGTGATGACGCTTGAGCGCAAGCAGAAAGGATAAAGAGTAACAGTTTCGCATTAAGCTTCAAACAAAAACCACATCTTCAACACGTCTTCTTCCATCCTTCATCCTTCATTCTTCCGCCTTGCTCTTAAAGACATTGCGCGGTTAAAGTAGTCTCAATCGTTGATTCGGTAATTTTTTTGGAGGAGGCCGCTTCGGAAGCGTTCTATGGCACAGGAACAACAGACGGTGGCTGACATCTTTCGTCGCGCGCAGGCAATCCGCCGCGAGCGTCCGCAGGCTTCTTATAAGGAGATCAAGGCGCAGCTTGTTGAAGAATTCAAGGGCGTGCCGATGCCGCCCGTTGAGAAGCTTGCGATTCCTGAACAGGATGCGCGCGCGCCCGAAGAGGATTGGTCTGCGGGCCTCTCGCTCGTGCTGCGCGGCATACAGCGACAGGATTGGAAAGAGATTGCCAACGGCATCGT
The DNA here is from genome assembly GCA_049593215.1 of Pyrinomonadaceae bacterium. Taxonomy (GTDB): domain Bacteria; phylum Acidobacteriota; class Blastocatellia; order Pyrinomonadales; family Pyrinomonadaceae; genus JBAWGU01. The sequence continues at coordinate 981 of JBAWGU010000361.1, read as the reverse complement.
GCTCAGCCTTGAGCAGACAGAGAACTACGAACGCACGCGCGGCGGCGTCTCCACGCGCGACGACTGGCATGACCGCTCCGCAGGCATCGAAGAATCCACACGTAAGGGCGTCGGCAAATGGATGCCGGAAGAGTTGATGGCGCTGGCGGAAAGAAACGTCAAGAAATAGTCCGTTGTCCGTAGTCAGTTGCCCGTTGTTTGTGATTGCTAAGATGAATGCTTTGGATAAATCGCTCAAGCAGCATCTCACTCAAACAACGGACAACGGACCACTGACAGCTTTTCAAAATTATGAGTTTTCTCGGAAGCCTGTTAAACGATCCGCTCTATCAGAAGAGTGAGCCGCGCAGGGCCGCAGAGGTTGAAGACGGAGAGGTCATCATCAGCCCGGACACGCGGCGCGAGAACAGGGTTCCGCCCGGGCAGACGCGCACGCGCAAGTGGCCTGTGCTGGATGCTCACGGGACGCCTAAGATTGACCTTGCGACATGGACCTTTGAGGTGGACGGATTAGTGGACCATCCGCAATCGTGGTCTCTTGACGAGTTCTTGCAGTTGCCCGCAGCGAAAGTCTATGCGGATTTTCATTGCGTCACGCGCTGGTCGCGTCTTGATAACGTGTGGGGCGGAGTCTCCACGCGCGAGTTTGCAAAGATTGTCGGCCTCAAACCGGAAGCTAAGTTTGTTGTGGCTTACGGCTACGATCATGGCTGGACCACAAATCTCCCCATCGAATATTTTCTCGCGGAAGATTCGCTCTTCGCATGGTCGCACGACGGGCAGCCGATACCTCCCGAACACGGCGGCCCTGTGCGCCTGATCGTCCCGCAACTCTACGCCTGGAAATCCGCCAAGTGGGCCAAGGGCGTGCGCTTCATTGAGCAAGACGAAGCAGGCTTCTGGGAAGAAGGCGGCTACCACATGCGCGGCAATCCCTGGCAGGGACGCGACGGCGAGCGATTCCGTTGGCAAGCTGAAGAG
>JBAWGU010000360.1:0-1828 GCA_049593215.1 Pyrinomonadaceae bacterium | reverse complement strand
CCTCTAAACGATAGATGTTTCGTTGCAACTCAGCGCTTTTGCCCTGCGTTTCTCAGTTGCTTTGTCGCATCCTCTGTCACGCTGAAGCCCTGTGGGATGAACTCGGACGAATCCGCTTGCGGCAAGTAGAGATTATCTGTGGTCTTCCCCGTTAAGCCTTGCGTGGTTGGCGTCTGTTTTGCTTGCAACTCCTGCTGCTGAAGTTTGACGAGCCGTTTGCTGACGAAGAGGCCGTTGAAGATTAGCGCAAGGCCGACACAGAGCGGAATCACGCCAGCGACCCACAGCACACGTAGTACCTCCGCTTCATCTGGCTGGGCCTGCCCGCTCCGAATGAGGCCGTTCATAAAGATGAAGAGGAACAACATGATTCCAACGCCGACGAAGCTGGTGATGACGCCGCCTTTGATTTCGTTGTAGCGTTTAACTTCAGGCGTGATGCCGCGCAGACGCTCAAGCTCTTGCTCACGAGCCTTGCGTGCGCTCTCAGACATAAACATCTCCGCGACCCATGTCTTGCTCCAATCGAACTTCTCGCCCTCATCGCGCGAGAGCATCACCTGACGCACGGCCTGCATGTTCGCGCCGCACTGTTTGCAGAACTTCAAATCTTCATTTTGAGTTGCGCCACAATTTGGACAGAACATAAGCTGCTCTCCTTATAATATGCCACGAGGAAGTACGAGCATTATATGCCTAATGTTCTTATTTTGCAGGAGAGACGGGGTGAGGAAGTAAAAAGTAAAAAGGTAAAAGGCAAAAGTCAGGGGAAGCCAATCTTTTTATTAAATGTGGTTTCCCCGCACTTTTGCCTTTTACCTTTTTACTTTTGCCTTATTGTTGCCTTTTGCCTTTACTGCACAATTCTTAAATCACGCTCGCTCGTGATGCGCCATTTGCCGCCAACCTTCTGCCAGCGCAGTTCCTGCAAGACTTCGCCTGCGCGGTCTTCGCCGCCGCCTGCAATCTGGTAGCGTTTGCGAAATCGCATCGTCGCCGTGCGCCCGTCAGGGCTGACTTTGATGTCCGGCGCTCCGGCGCGTATGTCAACAGACTCAGCGTGACTGAAGACGCGCGCCTTTTCTGCCCGAACATCTTCGCGCGAGGCGTTGCGCGAGAGATAGAAGGCTTTGAGCGTTTGAGGATAGAAGCTCATCTGCTTGTTGATGTCACGCTCGTTGGTCGCCGTGACCCAACCTTTGAGCGCGTCGCGCAGAGAGGCTTCCGTGTCTCCATCAGGCGCGACGCTCTGCGTTGAATCCGCTTCCGCGCGTTTCTCATTTTTGTTCTCTACGCTGGCAAGCTGTTTGTTACTTGATTCAGCTTGCGCAGGCGCAGGTTGATTCTGCGCAGTGGGAACGCTCGTCTTGTTCGACGCCTTTTGAGCTTCCGAAACGGGCATTTCGGAAGACGTGTCATCCTGCGTGTTCAGCACAGGCCCTTTGGAAGTTTCTGTTTGCGCGGCCTGCGGCGGCGTCTCTACGTCTTTATGAAAGAGCGCGGGCAGCGAGCGTCCGACTGCGCCGCCAATCAACGCTGCCAGAACTGCTGCGATGATTAAAACTTTCGTCGGCCACGAGCGCGTCGTCTCTACTTTCGCAAGAGGCACGGCTGGACGCGCATGTTTTATCGCGTCGTCGTCAAACTGTGGAATGGGAAGAGTCTGATCTGTTTCTCTCGTCTCCGAGTCGTTCGCAAGGGTCAACGGCTCTTTTCCCAACATCGTTTAGTGGTCCTTCCATCCAGTTCTGAACACAATCAAGACAGAGTTGCATCCTGCAATCAAGATAAGCAAGCAGAGTTCCAGAGCGCATACGCTGTCCCGCCT
>JBAWGU010000359.1:0-9578 GCA_049593215.1 Pyrinomonadaceae bacterium | reverse complement strand
CTTCTCGTCGCAGCCGGATTGGCAATAGACATCAGCCATTTCTACACGGCGAAAGCCGAGCTTCAAAATGCTGCTGACGCGGCTGCTCTGGCCGCCGCGTCGCAACTCAACTCAACTTCAGGCGGCATCAAACTCGCCGTCGCGGAAGCTACGAAAACTCTCAACAAGTACGACTTCAAAAACTCCGTGACGCTTTCGAGCGCGGACGTGACCTTCGCCTCCGACATAAACGGAGCATACGTGAGTCAGGCCACAGCGGAGACGAACGCAACTTCAATCCGCTTCGTTAAAGTCACGATCCCGCCAAAGCCTGTGACAGTGACCTTCGCCGCAGTAGTGATTCCGAAGACGCAGAACATCGGGGCGACATCAGTTGCCGGAGAGTCTGTCGGACTCACCATGAACAAGTTCTACACGGCCTACACTTTCATAGAGCCTTCGACCGCGCCGTTCGTGCCCGGACAGGTTTATACGCTGAGCGCGAAGAATTGGAATGACAGCACTCCGACCAGCTACAGAGTGTTGTCGGGGCCGGGCGGCGATGAAGTTTTAACCGGCACGATTCACGCTTACGGCTACATCGGCACGAGCTACAACATACAGCATCTTAACGGAACCTCGCCCGTCGGTAATCTGACCGCGCCGAGCATGTGCCGTTACGCGCAGATTGGCATGAACACGCGCTTCGCGGATTACACCGTTCACCCTAACGTGAATCCTACGGACGAGCCGCCCGACACGATCATCCAAGAGAACATCACCTATCAACAATATAGGACCATGCAGGGCAACGGCACGATTCAACGCGCAGACGGCATGAGGAATCGCCGCATCATGACCGTTCCTATCGCTGGCAACAACGCTTACAACACAGGCGCAGGCACCGTCACTGCCAACGACCTCGCGGGCTTCTTCGTCCGTCGCAAAGTTGGAACGAACTGCACGCTCGAAGTCGAGTATATCGGCGCTCCGATGGCTGTTCCCGTCGGCACATTCACGCCGGGCAGCTCGCAGATGGGCGGATTATCAATCCCTGTTCTCTATAAATGAGGTGTGAGATGAGCAAGCAGAAAAAAGTTTCGAGAAAGGTCAGAGGCTTCTTCCGGCAGGAGCGCGGCACGCAGATAGTCGAGCTTGCGATAGCAATGCCCGTCATGATCTTGTTGCTCGGCGCGGCTGCCGAATTCGGCAACTACTTCTATCAATACAGCGCTCTGACAAACGCGGTTCGCGCCGGAGCGCGTCATGCCTGCAAGTGGCGCATAAACGAATCCTGGACCTTCCCTGAGACGAGCAAGATGGTTGTCTATGGAGATTTCTCAGACACCTCGAAGGGACCAATCCTGCCGGGCCTCTCAACCAACAACGTCGTGATCACGGCCAACGGCCCCGACGAAAACAGGATTGATTCCGTCACCGTCAAGATCGTCAATTACCAGTATCAACCGATTTTCGATCTGGGCACACTGACGGGCATTCCCTCGCTCTCTTTGAGAGTGAACATGAACGCAAGCGCAACGATGCACCAGCTTTTCAACGGCCCGAATCAGGGCTGAGGAGTTTCACAGAGTATGTTCTCCATCAACTTCAACAAAAGAGAACGTGGGGCAACGCTGGTCGAGTTTGCAATCGTGGCGACGATTTTTTTCACCTCGCTTTTCGCCGTCATAGAGTTTGGCAGACTCTTCTGGACGCACAACGCTTTGAAAGATGCCGCACGTCGCGGCGCGCGCTACGCCATCATTCGCAAGGATGATGCAGCCGGAATCGCCGCCGTCAAAAACATGGTCGTCTATGGCGACCCGAATGCAAACCCTGCGACAGCGACGCCTCTCGTCAACGGTCTCACGACAAGCAACGTGAGCATTGACTACCAGAACTTCAACGGCATCCAGTTAAGCTCAAGGGCAACGGTCAGCATCACTAACTACAAATTTAACTTTGCGATCCCTCTGGTTGGGACCAGCATCAACATGCCCGCGTACAGGACTTCGTTGCCGGGCGAGAGCGCAGGCTGGATTCCCTGTGATATGTCGAGCGGAAACCCTGCCGCTCCCTGCAACACCATCCCGAATTAGAAATTTGTCCGTTATCCGTAGTCAGTTGTCCGTTGTGATTTGAATGACGAACAACATGAACTCAAAAAAAATCAACGATGGATAGCGAACAAAGGACAACGGGCTACGGACAACGGACAAACTAATTTTATGACCAGACCACTCACATTCGTAATCTTGAGCACGAGCCTCGATTCATTCAAAGAGATTCGCGCGGCCCTCGCCGCAGACAGCCGCACGCGCCTGCTCGCAGGTGGTGACGATGCCGAACAACTCTATACGGAGATCGCGCGCCTCAATCCTTCTGCCGCAATCATCTCGCTCGGTGCAAACCCTGAGCAGGCCATCAAGTTTATCGAGCGGCTCTCGGTCGAATGCCCGCAGACAGCAATCATCTCAGCCGCGCCAAACGCCTCGCCCGATCTGATTATCAGAAGTATGCGAGCGGGCGCGCGTGATTTCCTACGCCTGCCGGTTATCCCTGAAGAGTTCAAAGGGATACTTGATCGCACGGAAGAATTTTGCGCGGGGCAAGTCGCTGCGCCGAAGAAGAAGGGACGCCTGATAGCAGTCTTCTCAAGCAAAGGCGGCTGCGGCACATCCTTTCTCGCCACGAACATGGCAGCCTCTACGAGCGCGCCGACAGTTCTCGTTGATCTCAACCTACAAGCCGGAGACCTTCCGCTCTTTCTCGGCGTCGAGCCGAAGTATTCAATCGCCGACCTCGTAGAGAATCGCGCGCGGCTTGACGACTCTCTGATGGCGAGCTACATCACGCCTTACTCTGCGAATCTCTCGCTGCTTGCCGCGCCGCGCGAAGCAGATTCAGCAGACGACATAGAGCCGGAGCATATCTTCGAGGCTCTCGAAAAATTGCGCGAACGATACGACTACGTTGTCCTTGACCCGCAGCACACGTTCGACGCCATCACGCTCGCAGCTCTGGACCAGGCGGACGACATCGTGCTTGTACTCACGCTGGATATTCCCGCAATCCGCAGCGCACAGCGTTCGCTGGAAATCTTTGACCGTCTCGGTTACTCACGCTCTAAAGTGAGAGTCATCGTCAATCGCTGGAGCAAGCAGATTGATCTTGACCTGCAACAGGTCGAGCGATTCCTGAGCGAAAAAGTTGTCGGCTTTGTGCCAAGCGATTATCAAACGGCTGTCAGCTCAATCAATCTGGGACAGCCGCTCGTCCATTCAGACGCTTCTTCAAAAATCGGCATCGAGATTAAGCGCATCACGGCGACGCTTACGGGCCACCCCGTCAATGTTGCTGAAGACGCTGCTGAAGGGCGTTCCATCTGGAACTCAATCTTCCGGCGCAAGAGCGCACACTCGCGTGTCGCGTTGCCTGCGATGCCGCGCTCCGATTTTCAAGTTAAAGGGCAACTTCGCCCGACAGTCTAAAAAAGTTTTGGACCAATCATTAGTGGGAAGCAGGAAAGATCATGGCCCTGAGAGAAAGATTCGATAGAGAAGCGACGGTTGGAGTAGGCGTCCTGAGCGGCGAGCCTGCCAATGGGCAGCATACTTTTCAGGAGATGAAATCGCGCCTCCATCGCGCCATCATCAACCGCATGGACCTCTCCAAGCTTAACCAGCTTTCCCCTGAGCAGGTCAATGCGGAGGTCGCTCGCCTGGCGGAAGTGGTACTGGCCTCTGAAGCCATGCCGCTTTCCGCAAGCGAGCGCGAGCGTTTAGTCAACGATGTTCGTCATGAGCTTTTCGGACTCGGCCCGCTCGAACCGCTTCTTGCCGATTCGACCATCTCGGACATACTCGTCAACTCGTATCGCAACATCTACATCGAGCGTCGCGGCAAACTCGAAACGACCAACGTCACATTCAAAGACGACGAGCACCTGATGCGCGTCATCGAGCGTATCGTCTCATCAGTTGGCCGTCGCATTGACGAATCTTCGCCGATGGTTGATGCGCGCTTGCAGGACGGCTCGCGCGTCAACGCGATTATCCCGCCGCTCTCGATTGATGGTCCTGTGCTTTCGATTCGTCGCTTCGGCGCAGAGCCTCTGCGCATGGCCCAACTGATAGAGAATCGCGCCGTCACACGCGACATTGCAGAGATGATGGAGATGTGCGTTAAGGCGCGTCTCAACATTCTCATCTCCGGCGGCACAGGCGCAGGCAAAACGACGCTCTTGAACGCGCTCTCAGCTTACATCCCCGAAGACGAGCGCATCGTGACGATTGAAGATTCCGCAGAACTTCAGTTGCAGCAACCGCACGTTGTTCGACTTGAGACGCGCCCGCCCAACATCGAAGGCAAAGGCGAAGTCACGCAGCGTGAACTTGTAAAAAACTCCCTGCGTATGCGACCCGACCGCATCGTCATCGGCGAGGTTCGCGGCGGCGAAGCGATTGACATGCTGCAAGCGATGAACACGGGCCACGACGGGAGCTTAACGACAGTTCACGCCAACACCCCGCGCGATGCCTTAGCGCGTCTTGAGACGATGATTCAGATGACAGGAATGCGTTTGAGTGATCGCGCGATGCGTCAGCAAATCGCTTCGGCAATCAATCTTGTGATTCAGGCCGCGCGTCTTCAGGACGGCACGCGCCGCGTCACTTCTATCTCTGAAATCACGGGCATGGAAGGCGAGACCATCACGATGCAGGAAATCTTCATGTTCGAGCGCACGGGCGTTGATCGTGAAGGCAAAGTCGTGGGCCGCTTCAAAGCGACAGGCATTCGCCCGCGCTTCGCAGAGAAACTCAAAGCCTGCGGCTTGCAGTTGCCGCGCGTCTTCTTTGAAGAAATGTGAGAGCAGTTTTCAGTTTTCGGTTTTCAGTTTCCAGTAAAAGCACGCTTGCTAACACTGCGAACTGAAAACTGAAAACTGAAAACTGAAAACTGATTATGATTCCTTTTCTAGTTTTCATTATCTGCCTCTTGTTCGTCGTTGCCACATACCTTCTGATGGCGAGCGGGTCGGACGCGCGGCGCAAGCGTTTGCAGCAAAGGCTGGCGCAGACCCTGCTGCATTCTGCTGGCACTGAAGATGTCGAAGTAATGCTGGCGCGGCACGAGTTGATGAGCGAGATTTCGTGGCTCAACCAGATGCTCGTGCGCGTGCAATCCGCCACGCAGCTCAAGAAGGTTTTAGATCAGGCGGATTTACAGATTACGGTCTCGCGCCTCGTGATGTTCTCTTTGATGGCGGGCATACTCGCGGGCCTTGCTGTCTCTGTGCTCACAGTCTCGCTCCTGCTCATCATCATGGGCGGACTCCTCGGCTCATCAATTCCTTTCATACACGTTTTCTGGAAACGGAAGAAAAGGTTCGACGCCTTTCTCGAACAGCTTCCCGATGCGCTTGAGTTAATCAGCCGCGCGCTCTCGGCAGGCCATGCTTTCTCGGAAGCCCTGCACATGGTTTCGATGGAGATGCCTGAGCCGGTCGCAACTGAATTTCGCAAGACGTATGAAGAACAGAATCTCGGCCTCTCTTTGAAACTCGCTCTGGAAAATCTGGCGCAGAGAATTCCGCTCCTCGATTTGAGATTGTGCATCACGGCGATTCTCATTCAACGCGAGACGGGCGGCAACCTCGCGGAGATTCTTGAGAAGGTCGCTTACACGATACGCGAACGCTTCCGCATCCTCGGCGACTTGAAAACTCTGACGACAAGCTCGCGCATGTCCGCATGGCTGCTCTGCGGCCTGCCGATCTTCGTTGCCATCGCCGTCACCGTGATGAACCCCGATTACATGAGCATCCTCTGGAAAGACCCGCGCGGCCACAAGCTCATCGCCGCCGCCATCTTCATGCAGGTTTCAGGAATGCTCATTGTGAGAAAGATTTTGAGAATCAAAATTTAGTCCGTTGTCCGTTGTCCGTTGTTGGTTTAATGACAAGCAACATTGAATCAACAATCAAGACGAGACAGCGAACAACGGACCACTGACTACGGACAACGGACATGCTTCTAATCATCACCATCTCCACTTTCATCTGCATCACGTTTGGCGTGATGGGGTTGTACTGGCTTGTGAATCGTCCGGCGAGCGCGGCGACTGAACGCCTGCGCAGGATGAGCGATAAGAGCGCGGCTGCTGTCGCGTCAGGCTCAATCACGGAAGAGAGTCCGGTGGCGGATTTCGCAGAGCGCATTGCCACGCCGCTCACGCGCCTTGTGCCGCCGTCGGCTGCTGAAGCGCGCAAGCTGCAAAAGCAGTTGATGCAGGCAGGCTATCGTTCGGCGAATGCGCCAATCATCTTTCGCGCCATTCAAGTCGTTTCACTCGCAGTCTTTCCGGGGCTTGTCGCGCTGGCTTGCGCTGTCACTGCGCGCCCGCTTAACAGCGCGGTGTTGTTGATACTCGTCGGATTCATCAAGGGCTTCTTTTACCCGCGCTACTTTTTGAGGCGGATGATTCGCTCGCGTCAACTGCGCTTGCGCTGGGGACTCGCGGACGCGCTCGACCTGATGGTGGTTTCGATTGAAGCGGGTCTGGGCCTCAACGCTGCGATGCTGCGCATCAGCGAAGAACTCAGAGACGTGCATCCTGACATCAGCACGGAATTTGAGATTGCAAATTTAGAGATACGCGTCGGGCGCGAGCGTGAAGAAGCCCTGCGCAATCTGGCAGAGCGCACTGGCGTTGACGACCTGCGCAGCCTCGTGGCGATGTTGATTCAGGCGGATCGTTTCGGAACTTCGATAGCACGCGCAGTCCGCGTCTTCTCAGACAGCCTGCGCACCAAGCGTCGCCAGCGCGCAGAGCAAGCGGCACAAAAGGCAGCCGTCAAACTGCTCTTCCCGCTCGCCTGCTTCCTCTTCCCGACGCTCTTTATCGCAATTCTTGGTCCCGCCGCCCTCACGTTGATTGATGTTCTGGGGAATATGTGAAGAAGAGTCCGAGAGTCTAAAGTCAGGAGTCTGGAGTCAAAAGAGAAAGAGCTTTTGGCCTTTGACTCTCGGCTCAAGACTTCAGACTCCTGACTTTCAAAAGGAGCTTTGAGTCATGACTAAAAGAAGAATCTACGCAGCGATAGTCGCATTTGTGATGATGGTTGGCGTGACCGCTTTGTGGAGCGCGGAGACGACGAAGCGCGACGGGGATGAAGACGCAAACGTCATCAGCGATAGCGGCGCAAAGACCGGAAAGAGCGACACGGACAAAAAAGGGAATCGCATTGTGCGCGTCTTCAAAGCTCCTTTCAAAGCCATCGGCAGGCTCTTTGGCCGGGGCAAGGATGATGACAAGTTGCAGCGCATGACAGAGAAGGATGCCGAAAAATTTGAGAGCGCGGGCGTTGCTAAAATTGACGACGCGCGCACTGACAAGACGAAGCCAAAGGCGAATGGCAACAGCGCGCGGGACCATCTCGCCGTTGGTCGCGCACTGCTTGAGAGCGGGCGCGTCAACGATGCTATCGAAGAACTATCTCTGGCAGTTTCGCTCGACCCGAAGTTGAAGGAAGCGCAGAACCTTCTCGGTGTGGCCTATGACCAGAAAGGTTTGCATGAGCGTGCGAAAGATTCTTACGAGCGCGCAATCAAAGACGGAGAAGAGGACGCGCAGACCTTGAACAATCTCGGATTCTCGCTCTACCAGAACGGCAACTATCGCGCCGCCGTTGATCGCTTGAAACGCGCAGCCAAACTCGCTCCAAACGACGAGCGCATCTTAAACAATCTCGCCCTCGCGCAATGCCGTCTTGGTAAATATGATGACGCATACAAAAACTTTGCGCGTGCGAGCGGTGAGCTGACAGGCCGCCTGAACACCGCAACCCTGCTCGAACGCATGGGCCGCGACGATGAAGCCATCAAATATTATGAGCGCGCTCTTCATCTTCAACCGAACTCTTCCATCGCCCTGCGTCGCCTCGCAGACCTCTACAACCGCATCGGCAAATACGAGCAGGCGCGCGCCATGACTCGCTCGCTCAACAGTCTCGGAAGCGAAATGGCAGTGGGAAATTAAGACAAAGGAACTTGTAGGGGCAGGGCTTGTCCCTTCCCGCTCAAGCTAAAGAAGAATTCAAACAGGGATGGACAGGATGAAAAAGTAAATCCTTTATCCTGTCTATCCTGTCCATCCCTGTTAATTTATTGTTTCGATGAAAGACGGGCAGGGACAAGCCCTGCCCCTACAGTAATTCGTTAGAGGTAAATCTTATGATGACGCAGACGAGCATCTTGACGCGCACGGAGATTGAGAGCATGGGGCCGCCTATGCCTGAAGAGTTGGAGGAGACAGGCATCAGCATTGGCTTCCTTTGTGACCTTGCGCTCAAGCATGTGGCGATGATGCCTGAGCCGACGACCAACGCCATCGCGGAAAATCTGCACCTGCCGCGCACGCTGACAGAAGATATTTTGCAGCGTCTCTATAGGGAGAAGCTGATTGAAGTGCGTATGCAACAGAGCGTCGGCGCAACGCGCTACGCGATGCTCGATCATGGTTGGGAACGTGTGCAGCGCCTTCAGGCTCTGTGCGGCTACATTGGTCCTGCGCCGGTTTCTTTGAACGACTACGCGCACATGATGCGTTTGCAGGCAGTGCCTTCAAAGGCCGCGACGATGGAGAGCGTGCGCGCGGCTTTTCGTGATCTGATTCTGCCGGAGTCTCTGCTGCAAACATTGGGTTGCGTCATCAACTCTCGCCGCTCGCTCTTTCTCACAGGCATTCCCGGCACAGGCAAGACCGCCATCGCAGAACGTATCAACGGCGCGCTCTATGGTCCCATCTGGATTCCTTATGCGATAGAGATTGACGGACAGATCATTCGCGTCTTCGATTCGCACAGCCATCGTGCGATGCCGGATGAGCATGTTCCGGCAGAGTATGACAGGCGCTGGGTCTTGATAGAACGCCCGCTCATCATCGTCGGCGGCGAGTTGACTCTTGAAGCGACGGATTTGATGTGGAGCGAGAGCGCGCGATTTTATGAAGCTCCGTTTCAGATGAAAGCCAACGGCGGCACGCTCGTCATTGACGACTTCGGACGGCAACGCGTCTCGCCCGTTGATCTCCTGAATCGCTGGATCGTTCCGCTTGAACGCCGCGTTGATTATCTTGCACTGCACACGGGTAAAAAGATTGAAGTGCCGTTTGAAGAGCTGGTCGTCTTTTCCACGAACCTTGATGAGAAAGATTTAGCTGACGAAGCCTTTCTACGCCGCATGGGTTATCGCGCGCGCGTCGAGCCGCCGACGCCTGCGGCTTACGTCGAGATTTTCAAACGCGCCGCCTACACGCGCGGCCTCAAGTGCGAACAGGCAGTGCTGGACCACGTTTTGAACAACTACATGATCGAGCATCGCCAGATGAAAGGCTGCGAGCCGCGCGACCTGTTGAATCGCGTCACGGACATCTGTCTCTTCGATGGCCGCGCGCTTGAGTTGTCGCCTCATGTGGTTGATGTGGCATGGCGCAACTATTTCGGCACGGCGCACGGTTTCAACTCTGTTCCTGAGCCGCGCGCGGAAAGAGGGAGCGGGCCTCTCGAAAGAGTGACAGGGCCTCTGGGCAGAACGAGT
>JBAWGU010000358.1:0-2685 GCA_049593215.1 Pyrinomonadaceae bacterium | reverse complement strand
GGGGCTAATAAAGTGGACGGCTCTTACGTCGAACTGACTTTATGCGGAGACCTTTTCCCTTAACATTTCTAAGATGACGCGTTGAAGTTCATCGCGCATGACGGGTTTGACTAGAAAGCGGTCGCAGCCGACATCGCGCGCGTCTCGTTGTTCCGTCTCTGTGTCGTGGCCTGTGAGGACGATTGTAGGAATGTGACAAAGCTTCTCGTCCTGCTTGATGTGCGCGATCAGTTCGCCGCCGTTCATCTCCGGCATGGCCCAGTCCGTCATCACTAGATCAATCTGCCGCTCGCGCAAAATCTCAAGAGCCGCACGCGCGCTCAAAGCCGTCTCAACTTCGTAGCCCATTCGCGTAATCAATTTCTTAAGCAGCAGCAATAACTCCGGCGCATCTTCGACGACGAGGATGCGCGGCTTGCTCTCTTGTGCTTCCTCTTGATATGCGGGGAGCAAGATTGAATAGATTGTGCCTGCTCCGAGTTGGCTGCGCACTGAGACGTTGCCGCCGTGCGCTGCGGCGATACGCTTGGCGATGGCGAGGCCGACGCCCTGCGAGCCGTTGCTGCGATGCTCTGCCTGTTGCCTGAAGGCATCGAAGACAAACGGAATCTCTTCGGCAGGGATGCCTTCGCCCGAATCGTTGACGCTGATGACGACAAAAGTTTTGCCTTCATCACCGATGCGTAAGCCTTTGATCGCCTGCGCTTCAACACGCACGATTCCGCCATCTGGAGTTGAAGCAAGCGCCGCGCTCAAAAGATAAGAGAGAGCGCGCCGCGTCTGTCTCTCGTCCGTCTTAAGAGCGAGTTCCGTTGAGACCGTCTCAACCAAAAGCTCTACACCGCGCAGCGCAGACTCTCCGCGCAGAGGCTCCGCCACATCTTCCAACAAGCGTCCGACAGCGACCTTCTTAAACTCAAGCGCGAGAGGCCGCTCGTGCTGCTGCGAAACCTCCATGTAATCATCCAGCAGACGGCGTATGCGGTCGCCGTGCTCAATCGCAGAGTTTAAGAGTTGACGATCTTCCGCGTCGAAAGGCTCGCGCGCCTGGAGCTTGCCTTCAAAAAGCTCCAGCAGTCCGAGCACGCTCGTCAGAGGCAAACGTATGTCGCGCACAATCGTTTGGTTGAATCCGTTTTTCAGCCGCTCAATCTCGCCGAGTCCGTCCGTCACATGGTCCAGACGCGCGCGCAGCAGCGCAGCCTCCGCAGCCATCGCCACATGATCCGCCAGCCATGCCAGCCGCTCCGTGTCTTCATCTGAGTAAGCGCAGGCCGAAAGACTCGCAAAGCAGAGCGCGCCGAACACTCGCCCACCAGCCGCGAGCGGCAGAGCCAGCGCAGATTTCATCTCGCGCCCGAACTCTTCACAACTGCCGCACTCCAACTCAATCTCGCCGACAAGCATTGACGCGCCTTCGTCAAGCACACGCGCAAAGAGTGTGTAAGCGTCGCCGGAAGTCTCAACGGCGACAGCAACGCGCCCAATCTCGTCTGCGCGAGACGCGCGCCAGATGCGAATCCCTTTGCCTTCAGGGGTAGGCAGCACCAACGTGCAGCAATCGAATGGGACGAAACCCGCGACCGCTTCATCAGCCAGCGCGCACGCAATCTCCTGCGGCGTCAGCGCACGATTAATGCGCGTCGTAATCTCAGCACGCCACACATGAGTCTGCGCCGACAGCGCATCCGCTTCGATCATCTGATAATTAATACTCCTGTGAAATTGTCCGAGGAGAGCTAAGTAAGGCAAGAGGCGGCTCAAAACCGCCTTAAGTGCAGTTTATATTTCTCCGCGCCCGTTGGCAAGAAATTTATTTTTGGACTGCCCGTTGTCCGCCGTCCGTAGTCAGTTGTTTTGAGCGCCGCGCACGCTGAGAGGCTTATTTTCAGCATTCATCTTAGCAATCACAAACAACGGACCACTGACTACGGACAACGGACAGCCTTCTGATTTATCGTTTCAGCCAGCCGAACAGACCGTGGATGACGGTCTCGCGGTTCTCTTCATAGATGGCTTTAGTCAGTGGAATTGACATGGGGCAGACGCGGACGCAGTTTTGGGCGTTGCCGCAGTTGGTGATGCCGTCTTTGCCCATGAGACCTTCGAGGCGTTCGTCGCGGGTCATCTTGCCTGTGGGGTGCATGTTGAAGAGGCGGACCTGTGCGATGGCTTGCGGGCCGATGTAGTTGTCGCCTTCGTATTGCGGGCAGGCTTCGAGGCAGCAGCCGCAGGTCATGCAGCGCGAGTAGGCGTAACGCTCGGAGACATCCTCCTGGTCCATCTTCGGGCCGGGGCCGAGATCGTATGTGCCGTCAATCTCGATCCATGCGTGAACGCGTTTGAGGTGGTCGAACATCTGCGAGCGGTCAACGATGAGGTCGCGGACGTTTGGAAACTTGGTCATCGGCTCAAGCGTGATGGGTTGGTCCAACTGGTCAACGAGCGCGGAGCAGGATTGACGCACGCGCCCGTTGATAATCATCGTGCAGATGCCGCAGACCTGTTCGAGACAGTTCATGTTCCAGACGGGCGGCGTCGTAGACTTGCCGTCGCGCGTGACAGGATTTTTTTGAATCTCCATCAGGCACGAGATGATGTTGAGATTCGGGCGATAGGGAATCTCAAACTCTTCCCAGTATTGTTTAGAGTCAGGATTCTCGCGCCGCTTGATCTTGATACGGA
>JBAWGU010000357.1:0-16492 GCA_049593215.1 Pyrinomonadaceae bacterium | reverse complement strand
GAATAATATTGTTGTGATGTCGAAATAATTAATGGGATACTTTGACCAATGAGCGTAAGCTGAAGGTGCATGGCTTCATGCACAATTGCTTCCGCAACACGTAGCGCGTCAATAGCTACACACCTTTTAGGCACTGAAACAAAAATCGAAAATGGTATATCCGGCTCACTAAAGCTCACGTCGTAATCGTCATCTTCCGATTTTATTAAATGTAAGGCCCGCACTAAAGTAGCAACGGTGGGCATTAAGGTTGGCACTCGATTCAGAATACTGGTTGCATCCTCAAGGCAACTTAAAACTTTGGTGTCTTTGATCTCATCTGGGGTATAGAAGCTAATCCCAGCTTTGTGATAATGGTGCGCCAAGTCTGCGGGGAGTGACTCAAGGCAGATTGTTGAATTAGCCCCCTCAGCACCAGGGAAAGTAGGTAGATGTGCGATGATATTTTGTGGAGCGCAAGCCTTATCAGATAAAACTCTTGACGTACTGTAATCGTTAATTGTTATCCCAACGTCTCGTAAAGCATCCCACCCTATTCCAGCTAGTTTGCTTGTTAATTCCGGGAGCCAAGGAACGGCATTAGGATTCGTCAACGCTGAATTGACTTGACTAGCTAAATCAAGCATTTCTACTGTTCCCGTAAAATGAATACACGAGCGTGAAGCGTTCACCACTGTGTATAGTGGAAACTGCATGGTTTGAATTGAGCGAAACGGCGAATCCAACGGCACTATTATGTGCGGGCCGGAAGATTCTATGTATGTCGGCAGGATTTGAGCTGTTAAAGAATAAGAGTAACCCTCCGTTTTCATCTCGCCAGCCACGATTTAGCTGAATGAGTAAACGATGCGTCTCATGGCCGGGAATAAAATCATTGTGGAGCCGAATTCGCTGGCCGGGAATAAGCCTATGCGCAGCCACGTCGATCTTGGTGCTAAGCTCGGTTTCAAACAAACTTTGAACTCTTGTTTTTAACCAATCCAAGAATGGCTGCTCCCGAAGTAAGGTTAAGTGTGGAGGTATCTGCACATCCCAGAAACTGAACTCATACTGCTCATAAAAATCTGTTTCTACTAGCTTCCAAGGTGCATCTTTTTCAAACCAATCTAAAACCATTAGACTAAGACTATCGCTTAATGCCTTAGTCGAGACAAAGTACTGGAATGGTTCAGAACTGATTTCAAGCGGTGAAAAATCTAGAGCTTTATTAAGAATCATGCGGATGCCAGAATACTAGTCAGATGCTTGCGGATGTGTCCAATTAACAGCAGTTGGTCGGCGCAATATACAGAAGTGTTATCGTACTCGTTCTCATCGCGCCAACGGTGAAGGGTCATACCACCACCACACACCTTCAGTTCTGAACACTTGAGGCAGATTTTTGAAGTAGGGCGCTGCAAAGCGTGCGCATAAGCGAACTCATCTGAGTTAAGTATTTCTGCCAACTTATGAGTATGAACAGACCATTTCTGCGCGAAACGATCAGCCCCATTAAAAGAACTCTTTAGCGTATCATTTTTGGTTATTGAGCCATCTGTATCAATGACCAAAATTCCGAAGTCAGTTAGTCCTACGCCATCCTTAGTTCCAGTACCACCAAGAATAAGTTTTACCATATCGTCAATAAAACGTATGCGAAGAGGGTTTGTGTCAAACAGATATATATCTACTAATTTAGCGAGCCACTGCCCATATTCTGTAGAGCGAAGAGATTTCTTTCCATGAGGTAGCCGTGTATGATTTCCATCTCGGTAAAGAAAATCAACGCCCGGAGGGTCGAGAGATTTAAAGAAATTATATATCTCCTCAGGTTCAGAACTAGGATCAATAACAGCTAGTAGACCGGAGAAAAGAGAATCTGAATTGCGATGATTGCGTAGCTGATGGATACTATCTAAAACTTTATCGTAAGTGCCTTGGCCGTTATGCCCCACTCGGTTCCGGTCGTGAATATGGCGAGGGCCATCAATACTAACGGAAATTGTGGTGCGATTCTCAAAACATACATTGAGAATGTCTTCTGTAATTAAAACCCCGTTAGTTTGAAGACTAAAGGAACAAGCCTGAGGTAACGTGCTTCTGAGCGTTGAGATTAGCCAGTTTAGTTTTGCGGAACCAAGGAGAAGAGGTTCACCTCCGTGAAGGACTACGGCAAAGGGGCGTTGCTGAATAAGGGATAGCTCACCAAGCGATTTACCTATCGCAGTAACTGTCTCCGAGGAAATATGGTTGGGCATATCTAGCCATCCCTTATCTCCCAAGTTATAGACATAACAATAACTGCAATTTATATTACAGCGACTAGCGACTTTAATTAGAACGGTGTCGATTTCGATCACATCATAGTTCCTGTTTAGGCGTCTCAACGAGAACGGTTATGTCGATTATGATATCGATTATACGCGCTAGTTGTTAGCTTTTCTTCGTTCCTAACTTCCTCAATTAACCTAGCTAAAACAGGGCTAGGAATTTTACTTACATCAACCTCGTGAAGTTTGTTCACAACTTGCACTTCACTAGTTTTTGCAGCAGATGCTTCTTTCATTTTAGTTTGTCTCCGTTAGAAAGTGTCTAAGGTTTCCTTGTTATTTTCTATCTTAGGAATTATACATTAACGAAGAAATTCTTTGTAAACTTTCTTTTATCAAATAGTTATAAGATTACACGGAATCAATTAAATACAGCCAATTCTGGCAGCCAACTATTAGATGACGCATATCTGCACATTCTACAACAATTTACGGGACGTATGTGTTCCGTGCTATTTTTTATCATAGGAAGTTTAGAATAATAAGTAGCTATTTGCTTTGCAAAGACCACAGCTAGATTAGCATCGGCTAGTAGGAGAATAACGATTCTCAAAGCAAGCTAAGTAACAGAATGCAGGTTTTGAACACATGCCAGTTAGAAAGATTCCAAAGAGTTATCGCAATGTGACCGGGCTTACGGCTACAGAAAAGTCGGGCGAAATGGCCGGGTATGAATCAAGACTCGAACACGAATGTCAGAAGCTCTTGAACTTTAATACCAACGTCTTAAAATATGAAGAGCAGCCAGTCACAATTTATTTCACTGGCGATGATGGCAAGCGGCATAGATATACGCCGGATATACTTATTCACTATCGCAAAGACATTGCTCCCGCAAAATATTGGAAACCTCTTCTTGCTGAAGTTAAGTGGAGAACGAATCTATTTAAAGATTGGCGAAACTTGAAGCCCAAATTTCTTGCCGCTAGAAATTATGTAAGAGAAAGAGGTTCAGAATTCGTTATAATAACTGACAAAGAGATCAAGATCCCTTACTTAACCAATGCGACCTTTCTTCTTATGTTCCGCAGATTTCCGGTTATTGAGTCTCATAGTAACCTATTGCTGCAAGCGCTAGACGAGTTTCGTGAGACGGATCCAGAAACTCTACTTCAATCTATATCCAAAGACCGTGATGAAATATCAAGGCTATTGCCAACTCTATGGCAACTCGTTGGGAATCACGCGGTAGGAGCTAATTTGGATTCAATATTGACAATGCGTAGCCGGATTTGGTCGATTCGACTACAAGGCGAGGTTAAAAGAGATGAATGCATTTATCAACTTAGAACCGGGCGTAGTCGTCGAATACGATGGCAAGCATTACGTCATCACTCATATCTTGAACCTTGAGACTGTAATAGGTAAGGATCAAGAAACCGGCAAAAGTGAAGAATTAAGGATCGCTGACCTTACTCCAGTAGCAGTTGTATCGCAAGACCTTAAAGCACAGGATAGAGATCTATCTATAATCAAGGCGGAAGATTGGGAGAATGCGGAATTATGGTTTAAGAGAATTCATCCGTTGCTCTCTACAACTCACCGAACATACGAAATGATTGAAGAAGTAGCAAAGGATGCTGGCGTTCACGCTTCAACCGTCTACCGTAAGCTTGCTGTGTATGAACAGACTGGCAGGGTATCTGCCCTTTGTCCGTCCAAACCGGACGGAGGCAAGGGCAAAAGCAGAATCGCACCTGAAGCAGAGACAATTCTTCAAAATTCAATCAGAGGTTTTTACCTTAACAAGCAAAAGCCCTCAATAAAGAAAACCATAGATGAGGTAGAGCGTAAATTTTGGAATGCCAGGATCAAACCGCCTCATCGCAACACCATTTACAAACGCATCAAAGCTCTTCCAGATAAAGATAAGGACAAAACTCGATTAGGTGATAACCAGTCGGCTGAGAAACATTCAGCCTTTCCCGGTCATTTTCCAGGGGCAGATTGGCCGCTTGCGGTAGTCCAGATTGACCATACTTTGCTTGATATCATATTAGTTGACGATAAAAATCGTCATCCTGTAGGAAGGCCATGGCTTACTTTAGCGATTGATGTATTTAGTCGAATGGTTGCTGGTTATTATCTCTCTCTTGATCCACCCAACTCAATGTCCGTTGGGTTGTGTATTGCTCATTCAATCTTACCCAAAGAACAATGGCTCGCTAGATATGAAATCCACACGTCTTGGCATTGCTGGGGTGTAATGCAACTTATACACGCTGATAATGCACGGGAGTTTCGGGGAAATATGTTAAAGAGAGCTTGTAAAGAATATGGCATTGACCTTGAATGGCGTCCGGTCAAACAACCACGTTACGGAGCCCACATCGAGCGCCTGTTAGGTACATTTCTTGAAGAGATTCATTCGCTCCCAGGTACTACCTTCTCCAATCCAGAAGAACGTGGCGAATACGATTCAGAAAAACATTCAGCAATGACCTTTTCTGAACTTGAGAAATGGCTCGCCACCTTTATTAGTGGTGTCTATCACCAGCGAGAGCATAGTAGTTTACTAACTAGTCCAATAAGACAGTATGAAAAGGGTATTTTCGGCACTGAAGAGATGCCCGGACGCGGGCTACCACTACGAGTAACAGATGCAGATCGGTTGCGCCTTGATTTAATGCCTTATGTTGAACGAACTGTTCAGGAATATGGGATAGAGATAGATAGAATTCATTATTTTAGTGATGTATTGCGTAGATTTGTTCATAGTAAGGCTCCTAATAATCCTAGAAGTAAGCAAAAATTTATTTTCAAACGTGATCCACGCGACATTAGCGTTGCTTACTTTTATGACCCTGAGCTTAACCAATATTTCTCAATTCCCTATCGTGACAGTTCAAGGCCGCCTATGAGTATTTGGGAATTCCGCGCGGCTCGAAAGAGGCTCCTAGAACAAGGAACGAAGGATATTAACGAAGCCTTGATTTTTGATTCCTATACACAAATGCTTTCTCAAGTTGAAGAAGCTAAGCGTAAAACTAAGGCTATGAGGCGAGCAGATCAGCGACGCCAACTTAACAAACAGATTATCAAGCCAATGGCTGTTAGTGCTAATTCACAAGCTCCCGTAGAAAATAAACTCTCGGCTGATTTCGCAAGCACACCAGCTATTACTCCTTTTGAGGAAATAGAAGAACTATAATCAAGTATATGCAATGTACTTTGAGAGGTATTCTATGAGGCAGATTTATCTTCTATATCAAACATTCTAATGATACGAGACAATTGCCAGATAGCCTCCCTCTCCCTTCCAATAATTAGCTCAAAGTCACTACTTCTGTTTTCCCATTCTCTACGCTGCACAGCATTCTGAGCCCACAGAGCCACCTTCTGAGCCATTTTATCTGCTTCATCAGGATAGAGCAGTGATATAGCGAGCCCAGATGCAAAAACGCCTTTGTACGGCCTGTCTGTAAACCCTTCGATGGCTCTCCACGTCTCGACAAAAGCAGTCTTTAGTTTCTTCCTACTTGCCTTACCTACATAATAGTGTCTAGCGATCTCGACAAACTTTCGTGGTCGTGGATCACTCGGGCAATAACATTCAAACACCTGTAAGGTTCGTTCGGCAAAGTCACAGGCCAGTTCCCGTAGATGCTCTTCTTCTAGAAATTCCTTTTGTAATAAGGCTTCCACGCGGTTTCTGGCTGGAAGGGCTAGCTTTAATATCTCTGAAGCTGTCAGTTGAATACGATGCTCCAGTTCGATGGACAGGCTAAAAGAATCTTCGGCACTCAACAATTCGGAGGATAAAAGAACGTCCGATGATATTGTCTTCACCTTGCTCACAGAAATCTCTTACACCCAGTCGATGATCGGCTTTCCTTCTTTGTCAGTGAATTTGCCCATGATGATTTGCAGAACATCAATGACCCACCACAGGAGGAGTATGGTTGCGGGAATGGCTGAGAGAATTTTGACTCCAAAGAGACCTAATACTACAGCTAGCACAAGCATGAGTAGTTGAAGGCTGCCTGTAAAGTATTTACCAGTATAGAAGCGATGGACGCTGAACAAGCCGAAGAGCCAGCAAAGTAATATCAGCGTAAGTTTCTTCTCGTTACTTATTACCTGGTTATCCACGAAGTTTCTCCGATCTTACAGCTATGCTTTATCTCGTAATAAAGTGGAATGCTTTGACGAGCTTTGTTATCTTTAACATCTGTTTATTTGAAAACGGCGGTTTATGCTTGATTTACATCGAGAGCGCGGATGACTTACGCGCACGAGGAGTTTAAGAGACATGAACTCCCCGCGCCGCCAATCTGCCGTAACACACTAAGATTATCCAATCTTAGCTGCAATCTCAAATCAGCAAATGATGGCCTATCAGGAGGTAAGTCCTGATGGGTCGAGCCACAAGACCGCGCCCGACGCGTTTAGCGGCGAAGTTGGTTGAGATAAGGAAGAAACTTAACCTATCTCAGAATGGTATAATTAGATGCATGGGGCTTGAAGACAAATTGACTCAAGCTGAAATTAGTGCCTTTGAGCGAGGGATTCGCCAGCCGCCCCTGTATGTGCTTTTAGAGTATGCTCGTGCCGCTGCTGGGACTAGAAAGGCAGGGCAAGGCGGCGGCGATTATTTAGAGATGTTAGTTGATGACTCACTAAGTTTATCTAAGGAACCATCCAAGGTGCGCAATAGGGAATAAGAACCACACTTCTCATCGAAAGGTCATATGTTAACAAGGGGGAACCATTATGAAAGTATTTACGGAGGAGTGGATCGGTCAGCTAGAAAAAAGGTACGGGCGTTTGCCGGACTACCAAAAACCTGTCACGTATATTGTTGCTACCGGGGATCATAATCGATCTGTTCGTTTAAAAATTGAAGAGTGGATTACAAGCTTATCCTTACAGCCAGAAGTCGAACGCGAACTTATTAGACGCCTCCGTACACCTGAGCATTTTATCCACACATATCACGAGCTTATCTTTGCCGATATACTTAGGCAACGTGGATTTGCACTGGAATACGAAAAGCAGATAGACGGACTTACCCCCGATTGGTTCGTAAATGCAAAGGGTGAAATTCCTGCCTTTATACTTGAGGTTTTTACATCCAACATCTCAGCCGCGCGAAATTCTGAGCGTCACCAAGTAAGCCAACTGCGCTCACGGTTACAGGAAATTCCAGTGGGCGTTGCCTTGGATATTCAATCTGAAAAACTTGATGTCGAACTAGATAATCAACGCAGCAAGGTAATCGCCGCGAAAGTGCGAAACTGGCTATTGAATAACAATCCATCAATTGGAGCGCAGTTGGAGGTAGATGAGTTTACATTTGTTGTCGTTCACTACAACAGTAAATATGAACGTGTCCAACCTATAGGCCCCGTCACTACGTTTTGGGTAAACCCACAACCTATGCGGGGTAACTTTAGCGAGAAAATAAGTAAGTACCGCAAAGTGGCGACTGAAAACAAGCTACCTTTAGTAGTAGGAGTACTAGCCGATTTTTATACGGGAATAGGGTTCGATGATCTGGAAATTATTTTACTCGGCAGTACCACAGAAAATGTTCTTTACGACAAGGAGACGGGCAAAGCTATAGGGCGAGAGATAACCCGCACTAAAGATAGCTTGTTTGTGAAGGAGCCTACGCTCAGTGCCGTGGTCTGGGCCGAGAGGTCAAGTATAGATAAAACTGAGGTACGAGCTATTCACAACGCATCGGCCACAAACCCACTGCCAGAGACTATTTTCTTCTAGCCCCATCCGATTTCACAGAAAAATTTACATCCTCCTGGACATCCCGCTTTGCACTTTATGGCTGGTGAATCACCAGCCATAATTCGTTGAAAAATAAACTGTTTACAGTCATTGTGGATTGATGTAAAAAGTCCCTGTTCTTAATCGTCATTTCTCGAAAACACTACAGTCCAAGGCCATGAAACAAGATTTATCTCTGACTCATCTGAATGAAAAGACAAAGGCGCTGATGGATTTGAGCGATGAGCTACGTATACAACGAATTCGTGGGACGCATTGGATTGGATACACCCGAGCAAAGCATATTCTTGTGAAGCTCGAAGAATTAGTAACCCATCCCAAAACACATAGGATGCCCAATCTGCTGATTGTAGGGGATACTAATAATGGGAAGACAATGATAGTTAACCGATTCCAACAGAGATATCCGGCGAACGACAATCCTAGCGGCGATGCAATCATCTATCCAGTTATGATTGTTCAAGCTCCTCCAATACCTGATGAAGGACGCTTCTATGAGGAAATTCTAGAAATGCTATCTGCACCTTATAAGCCTAAGGATTCACCGAGCCAAAAGCAAATTCAGGTCATAACGATATTGAAAAATATTAGTCTTAAAATTCTTATCATTGATGAGATTCATGACATTCTAGCTGGTAAGCCAGCCCAGCAACGCCATTTTCGCAATACTATAAAATATCTAGGTAACAAGCTTAAGATTCCCATTGTCGGCGTTGGCGTTAAAGAAGCTTTTAGCATATTGCAATCAGACCCACAGTTAGCTAATCGTTTTGAGCCTGTAATCTTACCAAGATGGGAAATGGGTAAACAGTACGAGAGATTACTTGCCAGCTTCGAAGTAATGTTACCTCTGAAAAATCCATCTCACTTATATGAAACCAATATGGCGCTGAAATTGCTCAGCATGAGCGAAGGTCTTATTGGTGAGTTGTCATCAATACTTACACAAGCGGCTGTACTGGCAATACGAACAAAGACTGAACAAATTGACGATAGGATGCTCCGTAAAATCAAGTGGATTCAACCATCTGATAGAAAGAGAGCAGATCAACTACCGGATGAAATTGATGACGAGGAATAGAAAGTTATTTACAGGAGAACTCTGGCCCATACATTTCAAGCCTAAAGAGGGTGAGCTTCTATCATCTTGGCTGCTCCGGTTAGGCGTAGCGAATGGCGTTAGCTCATGTAGATGGTGGCTCCCTACTTGTCCATCAAAACTGGTATTAGACTCTGGTTTAGATGATTACGCTAATGAAGGCTTCATTAACAATCTCGCAGAGAGAACTAGCACACCTATCTCAAATGTTGTAGCTACTACTTTATCAATTTACATAGGGCGTCTTCATGATAGCCACCATGCAAGCAATCTCGCATGGATATTACCAAAGTTAATGCATAACGGGAGTTGTAATAAGACTTCTCATAGGCCCTACAAGAGACGCTTAAATTTAAACGGCGCAGAACTGTTACCTTTACCAGGGATACAGTTTTGTCCACTCTGTCTAGATGAAGATAAAGAACCATATTTCCGCCGTGCATGGAGGCTGTCTTTAGTAACAGTGTGCCCAGAGCATAGAATTTTACTGCTTAATCGTTGTCCATCATGTACTTCACAAATTAATCTCTGCTTGCATCAACATACACGTAGCAAAGACTATAAATCGAACGTGATGACTATCTGCCATTCATGCAAATACGATCTTCGCAAAGTGGCAAAGAGGGGTTCAATACATAACGCTTGCGCCAAGGAAGTCGAATTGCAAGGAACATTAATAGATGTATTGCATCAAGGACAGATCAAGCTTCAAGATGGAGAGATTGTGAAATCCAGTGACTTTTTTTCTACGTTACGCCAACTAATGGCAATGATGAGAAGAATATGGAATGCCAATATAAATATCGCTATAAGCAAATGCAGCGGCATTGAACCTTTGAATCTCCGATCCATCGCAAGTATTAAGCTTGAGTTTCTTGATGCAAGAAACCGATTGCGGTTGCTTAATATGGCTTACTACTTACTTGAAGATTGGCCTAATAGGTGTCTCAAAATATGTAAAGACAATACTATTTGGAGTTCAATGCTCATCCCAAGCAATAAAAAATCCTTGATGCCTCAATGGTACAGAAAAATTATTTCCGAGCATTTATTCAACCCAAAGTATCAATCTGCACTTGTTCAAGAAAAGTTTGGCTTCTTACCAATCGCTCGCCAGCAGCCTTCCTTTGGTAATAACTTCTATATTAATCCGATTGAATCCTCTGAAGAGAAGCAAGTATGCACAAGCAGTAAGCATGGGCATGGCATATCGCGCCGCATTCTGCACCTCTATAGGCTCTATGCTGACATTCTAAGACGCAACCAGTTTAAGCTTTCGAGGAGAGACCTTCTGTTTTGCTACAAAGCCCAACCTACACAAACTACAATGATGAGATAACTACATTTAATGCAGACGAGTTTTCTGGGCATCTATGGCCTATTCACCTAAAGCCCATGGAAGACGAATTGCTATCGTCATGGTTAGTCCGCCTAGCGAGATTCCATGGTTTGAAGTTGCATAAATTCTCTTCAACTGTTTGGCCGGGAAAACAGATATGGAACAGAGATATTGATAAATCTGCTGATGCGGAAATAGTACGAACTTTATCCGTTAAAACAGGAACGCCAGTGGAAAGGGTGAAAGTGACAACTCTTGCCGCTTATGAAGACATACTTTATGAGAAACATAATCTCTTTGGCCCTTCATCTTGGATTATGCCTGTTGGTGTGTATCACCGAACTCGCAAGAAATTCGGCTTGCAATATTGTCCGCTATGTTTAGCTGAGGATAAAGAACCGTACTACAGGCGCAAGTGGCGGTTAGCCTTTATGGTGCTTTGCGAGAAACACCATATTGTGCTTTATGATCGCTGCTCCAAATGTGCAGAGCCAATTAATTTCCACCGCGACGAATTAGGGAATCATCGTAAGCAAGTAGCCACATCACTAACGCGTTGCCATGTCTGTCGCTTCGATTTACGCACTTTCAAAAAGCGTTCAGTTATTTCTACAACACCAACAGAAACCAAATTTACTATTATGCTATTGCAGGCAATGAATGTTGGCTTTATGAAAATAAGTGCAGATGTAACGATTTACGCCTTACTATATTTTGCTGGATTGCGACAACTGATGAAAATTGTCGCAATGCGGGACAAACGCATAGATAGACTACGGCAAGCCATCAGTAAAGAATATGGGGTTGAGGATTATTCACCCGTCGGTTTAGGTTCACACGCTGACGTGCAAGAACTTAGCCTTGAATCGCGCAGGCAGTTGTTAGGACTTGTCCGTTGTTTAGTTGAGCAGTGGCCGTATAGATTTATTGAACTCTCACTAAAAAACAAGATTTGGAGTTCTCTTTGGTTAAGACACTTAGACCCTCCCGCAAGGGCGCATAAGCTGACAACACCATTTTGGTTGTGGACTGTCGTACATGATCATCTATACCGTGCTCGTTATTGTCCTTCAGACGAAGAAACAAATGCAGCGATCAAATACCTCAAGCGAAACAATACTGTAATAAACAAGTCAGCACTTGCGCGGTTGCTAGGAGTCGCGGTTGTACGTAGGAAAGGTATCAGCCTTTAGAAATTTATGGCAGGTAATTCAAGACCCCCAATATAAGATAAAGTCATTCCAAGCTTATTCGCAACGACTTCTGTATATATTCGCACCGACTTTTGTATATTCGCAATGACTGTTGTTATTTAGGACAAAGCGAGGATAGGTGCGCGACCGTTTCGACGTGATGGGTCTGCGGGAACATATCAAATGCAGCGATGGTGTCAAGCCTGTAATTGCTTGCCGTCAATTCTTTGAGATCGCGCGCGAGGGTTGCCGGGTCGCATGAGATGTAGGCGATGCGGCGCGGACGCAGAGAGATTATTCCTGCGATTGCGCCTTGTTCTGCGCCTGCGCGGGGTGGGTCGAGGAGCGCCAGATCAACGGGCGCGAGCTTTTGTGCATTCTCATTGAGCCAATCGCTGACTCTGGCGCAATGAGTTTGTGTGTTGCTTAATTGCGCGTCCGCGAGGTTGCGCTGTGCGTAGTGGATTGCCGTCGCGTCTGCTTCAACGGCGACGATGCGTGAGAAGCGGCGCGCAAGGGGAAGTGTGAAGAGTCCTGCGCCGCAGTATAAATCTATTGCAGTATCGCCGCGAGCTTCACCTGTCGCAGCACTCACGAGCGGCCCGAGCAGTTCGTGATTAATCTGAAAGAAGCCTCGCGCGCTGAAGCGGTAGCGTTCGCCTGCGATAACGCGCCAGACCTCGCGCGCGTCCGTCTCAACGCTTAAAGAAGGCCAGACGGATGCGCCATTCTCGCCAGCGACCGCTTCAAATTCAGTTGTCTCAGGCAGAGAGGCGCGGGCATCTATCTGCGCGCGCAAATCTTTGAAAGCATCTTGCAGCGCGGGCACAAGCACAGGGCAGTGCGCCACGTCGCACACGCGATGAGAGCTGCGCTCGAAATATCCCAAGCGGCCCGTGCGAGAATCGTATTGCCACTGCGCGCGCGAGCGATACTGCCAGGCGATGGGTGAAGGCGTGATGGGAATTTCTTCCGGCGGCTCAAGATGGGCGATGCGTCTGAGACAGTCTTTGATGATTGAGACTTTGGCGTTGAGTTGCGCTTCATAACTTAACTGTTGAAAGTCGCAGCCGCCGCAGCGTCCGAAGTAAGGGCAGGGCGGCTCAACTCTCTCCGGCGAGGCTTCGATGATTTCTACGATTGAAGCGAAAGAGACTTTGCCGCGCGTTTCCGTGACGCGCACATGCAGGCGATCACCGGGCGCGGCTAAAGAGACGAGAAGCGTGCGGCCTTCAGCGTGCGCAAGGCCCAGACCGCCCGGCAAGATGCGCTCAATCAAAACCTCAAACGTCGCGCCCGCGCCCTGCTCATCAAGAGCCGTGCGTGGACGGCGCGCATAACCCTTGCGCTTTCTCATCGTCAAAATAAAGATTGTCCGTTGTCAGTGGTCAGTGGTCCGTTGTTTGTGGCTGATGAGATGAATGCTTTAGATAAATCACTCACCGCAACTCACACTCAAAACAACTGACTACGGACGACGGACAACGGGCAGCCTTTAGTACGGTTGATTGCCTGCCTGATACTGATTCCCTGTCCATTGTTGCGGCGGCGGGGGCGGTGCGTAAGCAGTATCAGCCTGACCTTCCAGCTCTATCTCTATGCCGCCGACGAATCCCGCGACGAGGTTATAGACGAGGCCGCTGATGGGACCCGCTATAAAACCTATGATGCCGTACATGATCGGGATGGCGACCATCATCACAAGGCCGATGACGATGCTGCTGACGCCGCCTGCGCCAGATTGCGACATCATGATTCCTCCGAAGATCATAAAGAACAGACCATAGAGGATGCCGAAAATGAGGCCCAGCGTAGCCATAATCGCCGATTGAATCTTGGCGATGGAGAAAGCTCCAACGCTCTTGATTGTCATATATGCCATGCGTACTCTCCTTTTCACTCAACAGCACAACTTAAAGGTAGAACAGACTGAGGCGAGGCACAGAAAACTTTTCACGCAGATGCTTGAGCAGCAGATTATCAAATGTTTGGTCGTAAGTCGCGCGCTCCATGCGAGTGCGATAAGGCTCAAGCTCTTTTTCCGTGACGGCGCGAGCCGACGCGACCTCTTTTGATGACAAAGCCGCTAAGAGAACTTCGTCCAGCATCTTTTCCAGACTCGTCAAAGAATCTTCGAGCCGCTCGGCGTCAGGGCGCGACGCACGTTTGAAATCATCTGCAAGCTCTGAGAGGCGCGCGGCAACGCGCTCGATAGTTTCGCAGAGCGAACCGGAGCGCACAGGAGCGCGCCCTTCGCAGATTTCTAACAGCGCGGCGCGAGCGTGTTGCAAGTGCTCTGTAATCGCAGCGCGTGAAAAAGGAAGCTGCGCGTCCGTCTCAACACTCTCATCTTCCGTGATGCTTGCCCCGTCACCATTTTCCGCGAGAGCCGCGCCCGTCTGCGCTTCGAGCCATTCGGCAAACTGCGCCTCGACCTCTTCCTGACAATAGAAGAGCGTCTTCACGCTGCGCTTGCGCGGCTTCGATTCGTAGGAGTCAAACGATTGCTCTATCCCGCGCAGAGCGACGTGCAGAGGCACGCCCATCTCTTTCCAACTCTCAATCAAAGCCCAGTCCATCGGCCCCAGCAACAAGTGCCTTCCACGCCGCTTGATGAATGTGTCTTCGATTTCGGTAAAGTAATTAAAATAGTTCAATTCAGTAGTCAGTAGTCAGTAGTCAGTAGCCAGTAGTTAGTAGTTTTTCAGGCATTCGAGATTGAATGATGAGAGCAAAGATGTTCTGCTGCTCAACCTCTTCATGCTGGCTACTGACTACTGGCTACTGGCTACTTCTTTCATAAATCAATCTTAAACCTTCGAGCGTGAGCGTGTCGTCAACCGCTTCAATCTGTGAAGAGCCTTTGGCGATGAGCGGGGCGAGGCCGCCTGTGGCGATGACGCGTACATTTGCGCCGAGTTCTTCGCGCATCTTTTGCAGGATGCCGTCAACGAGCGCGACGTAACCGAAGTAGAGGCCCGATTGGATTGAGCCGACGGTTGAAGAGCCGATGACTTTGCGCGGGCGTTTAATCTCGACGCGTGGCAAACGCGCGGCGCGTTCAAAGAGCGCGTCCGAAGAGATTGTGATGCCGGGCGTAATCACACCGCCAAGATAACGCCCATGAGCGTCAACCGCATCAAACGTCGTCGCCGTCCCGAAATCAACGACGATGCAGGGCGTGCCATACTTCTTTATCGCCGCGACAGCATCAACAATGCGATCCGCCCCGACATCCGAAGGCGGCTCGTAAAGAATCTCGACGCCTGTGTCCGTTGTGTGGTCTATGAAGAGCGGTGTGTGTCCGAAATAGACTTCCGCCATCTTCTTCAAAGTGTAGTTAAGCGGCGGCACGACGGAAGCAATCGCTATCGCAGTGACGCTCCGGTAATCAATCGCCGCCAACTCTAGGAGGTTGCGCGCATACACCCCATACTCGTCAACCGTCCGCACACGCGCCGTCGTCAAACGCCAGTGCGCAATCAACTCCTCGCCCCTGTAAACTCCGAGCGAAGTATTCGTGTTCCCAACATCAATGACGAGAAGCATACGTAGGGGATAGGGGATAGGGGTCGGGGGATAGGGATTTTGTTTTCTCCAACCCCTAACCCCCAGCCCCTAACCCCTTCTTTCATCCTTCCAACAATGACCTGACTTCATCCGGCAGTGGAACGGGCTTGCGCGTGGCGGCGTCAACGAAGACGCAGACCTGACGCGCTTCTGCGACGAGAATGTTGTCGCGGTTGCGAAACGTCGTGTAAAAGGTGGCGGAGCTGCGCCCGATTTTTAAGAGCTGCATGTGGCCGCTCGATTGGTCCTGCGGCTGAAGGGCTGCGCGATAATCAAGCTCTGTGCGCGCAAGGGTGAGCGAGAGATTGCGCTCAAAGAGTATGCGTGCGCGCGAAGACTTCTGGAAAAGCTCTGCGCGCAAATCTTCCAGCCAGCGCACGTAAGAGATGCTGCCGACCGCGCCGCTCGCATCCACATCATACGGGCGCACAGGAAAATCTCTTTGAATCTCAATCAAACTTTTTCATGCTCCTTCGCCCCGCAGCGTCTCTACATCGCCTGCGCGAACGGTTCTGATTTCTCCGCCATCAGTTTCTACACGTAAAGCGCCATCGCTTTCAAGCCCGCGCGTCACGCCCTCAAGAATTTCTGCGCCGAGCGAGACGCGAACCCGCTTGCCTTCCGCATAAGAAGAGCGCGCCGTCCATTCACTTAAAACCCGCGCTGGTCCACCTTCCGCCTGCAACGCATCGTAACGAAGAGATAGCGCGCGTGTCAGCGCACGAAGCAGAACTTCAACATCCGTCTTGATGTTCGTTACAGCTTCGACAGACGTTGCCACATCTCTTAGCTCAGGCGTGAGGGCGCGATCATTCAAATTTATTCCGATGCCTAAGACAAGCGCACGCCCCGCTTCGGTCTCCAACGTCTCAGCCAGAATGCCGCACAGCTTACGCCCTCTTGCACAGATGTCGTTGGGCCACTTGATGTCCGTTCTGAGCGCGCAGGCTTCTTCGAGCGCAACTGCAACTGCGAGCGCAGCCATCAACGTGATGAGCGGCCAACTCTCTAAGCTCAAGCGCGGGCGCAAGACGATGCTGAAATAAAGTCCGGCATCCGCAGGCGAGACCCACACGCGCTCCTGTCTTCCACGCCCCGCCGTCTGCTCGCGCGCCACCACGCACAAACCTTCCATTGCGCCACGCTCAGCCTGCCGCGCCGCTTCAGTGTTCGTCGAAGCGAGCGAATCGAAGCGGAGAATTGTCAGGTGCATAAGAAAGCTGTCCGTTGTCAGTGG
>JBAWGU010000356.1:0-4663 GCA_049593215.1 Pyrinomonadaceae bacterium | reverse complement strand
TGCTTAGCCTGCGCCACATGGAGATTCGCCTGAGACACCAGTAGTTCTTAGTGGGCGTAATACATTGTATGATCTCCATTGCTATAGTAAATGTAAACGGCAGTTACACCGCCGCCTATGTAAATACAATAGACATCAGTAACATAGGGTGCCCCACCTGCGTCAAGGTTTGCTCTGGCGACCGTCGGTAAGGCGACCCCCAAGCCTAAGACAAGAACAGTCAGCATGGTTATAGAAAGAACAGATTTCTTGGCAAGAGCGGTTAGTCTTTTCATTTTCATCTCCTTAAGGTGGAAGGTTGAGTGTCGGTGAAGGAGTTGAGATGTGGCTAAACGAGAATTAGCGGGGCTTTCAACTACTCCAATGGAGTGTGCAGTCTATTTCTTAATTATCTTTCTTGTCAACTCTCCGCCCGCGCCAAAGTAAACCACCCTGCCCAAGAAGTGCTTAAGCTGCCCAAAAACCTTTCCGTTGGGCAAGCTACTTTCCTGTTGGGCAAGAGTATCCCGTTAGGCAAAGCCCCGCATCATGGAGGACTGGCCGACCGACACGATCACGGACGACCTCGCTAGCGTGGAGAAAGAGATTGAGAAGAACCGGAAGCTCTACGAGAAGATGTACGGGAAGTACAGGGTCGCGCTCACCGATGACGACGACATGATGGCGGAGCGGCTGGAGGCGGATTGCAAGTCGCTGTCGGATGAGATTAAAGCTTACGAGGGCGTGGCCGACCAGCTACGCGCGAAGCTCGCGGCCAAGGAGCGCACCAGAGAGATTGCGCGTCAGTTCGCGGACTATTGCCGGAAGTTGGATAGCGCGTTTGAGACGGTGAGCATTCCCTTCGAGAAGAAGAGGGAGATGCTCACCGTCCTACGTGTGTCTGTGCTCGCTCACTCGAACGGCACGCTGAAGTTGCAAACAAATCTGGGGGCAATCCTAGCTATCTGCCCTGAAATCAAAAGTTTAGTTTCAAGCCGAATTGGAACTGGCGCGGGTCAAAGGAGGCAGTCGGGCGGCTGTAGTAACGACCGTCGCTGGCGCGCTGGCCGAAGGCGTTGACCTGATCGAAGTTCGGGTTGGCGGAGGCTTCGTTGAAGCGGTTGAAGAGATTGAAGCCCTCCGCAATCAGGTCGAGGCGGAAACGCTCGCCGAGACGAATCGTGCGCGTGAGACGCATGTCGAGCGAGGCGTAGCCGTGTGTGACGCCTACGTTGCGGCCCAAGTTGCCGCTCGTGAAAGGTCCGCCGCAATTCGGATCAACGCCTGTCAGGCAAAGTGATCCGTCGGGGCGAACAGTCGGACGATCAGTTGAGCCTTGCAAGTCGCCGTTGGTGTCCGAGCCTGTGATGATGTTGAACGGGCGGCCCGATGAGATTTCAAGAATCGGCGCAATCGTGAAATCCGAGAAGAAGCGTCGCGCCGTGCTGCTTGAGCCGCGCCACTCTGCCGGTGAAGCGAGCACGCCGCTAAAGACGAAGCGATGGCGTTGATCGAAGAGCGAGTTGGCACGCTCTGCGCGGAAGTTGCGATTGTCCTGCGGCTTGAGCAAGGTCTGCAAGTCAGAAGAATCGTCAAGCGAATGCGACCATGTATAAGACGCAAGGAATTGGAAGTTGTTCGAGAAGCGTTTCTTCACTTCCAGATTCAGCGCGTTGTAGTCTGAGTTGCCGTCTGAGAGTTGCGCGTCAACTTCGCCGAAGGGTGTGATTGCGCCGGGCGTGCGCAGAGTGTGTGCCGCCGCCAACGCCGCATCAAAGGTGGCCTTAGAGACTGCGCCGCCTGTGACTGCGGTGACGAAGAAATAGTTGGGCGCATTGGGACGGAAGAAATTAGCGGCAATCGGACTGACGACGCCTTGCCCCAGAGCGTTGACACCCACGAGGCCCGGAATGATTACCGTAAAGCCCGGAGGACAACCAGCGCCCGGACAAGCCGTAGGCAGCGAGAAGAGGAGCGCCTGACCGTTGCTCGCAGGCGTAGTACCGGCAAAGCGACGGAAGTTCTCAATCAACAAATCCGTGCGCGGCGCGTTGATGTCTTCAGGGTGCGGCAGGTGATGCGCGCCGACGAAGATGTAGCTGGCAGAGAACGACATGTCTTTCGTTAATTGTCGCTCGACCGTCAGGTTCGCCTGATTCGCGTAGGCGTACTCGAAATTTTTAGCTACTCCGAGAGTGAACGGGAAGAGTGGACCAAAGCCTACGAAGGTTTGATCGTTGAAGCGAATCTGTCCGGGCAGATATTGCGCGGAGCGAGCCACGCCCGGTGTGGTAAAGCCTGCGGGCAAGGTGGCGCACAGGGCATTCGTGGTCGCAGCAGAACAGACTGTGCCTTGAAATAGCTGCAAGAGATTCAAGAGCTGGTTTGGCGCGGGGCTGCCGGGCAGCACGCTGAAATATTGCTGCTGCTGCGCCGCGTCTGCGATGTCGGAGTTGAAGGCGATAGTGAGCAGAGGGTGATCGTAGAAGAGTCCGTAGGCTGCGCGCACTACGGTCTTGCCGTTGCCCTTGATGTCCCACGCTACGCCGACGCGCGGCGCGAAGTTGTTCCTATCGCGCGGCAGTCCCTGTTGCACGCCCACAGCATCCTGCGCCGTCTGCAAGTCGGAAGCTGAAAGCCTGATGCCTGTGAGCGGGTCTGTGAAGTTAATCGGCGAGATGGTGTCTGTCAATTCAATGTCGTAGCGCAAGCCGTAGTTGAACGTGATGTTCGGCCTGATTTTCCATGAATCCTGCACGAAGAAGGCTACGGGGCGATTCTTGATAGAGCTGTTCGGATTGCCGAAGCCCTGAATGAATGCGCCGGGAAAGCCCAGACCGTAGGCTTGAACCGGCGTGATTGGAGGCGCGCTTGCACTCAGGCCCGGAATGAATCCTGCGCCGAGCGTTCCGGCTGAAACTGAGCCGAAGTTGAAGAGGCCGGGAAAGTTCAACTCGAAGCGCGCGGCAATCTTAATAAAGTTGGCGTCGGCTCCAAACTTGAAGCTGTGATTGCCATGAACTATGTTCAGGCTGTCCGTCAGTTGGTAACGATTTTCCGAGCGATCAACGGGAGAGAAGGGATTCGACCCCATGAAGGCCGCGCCGGTAATCTGAACCGCCGCGCCCGGTGTCTGAGAATCAAAGGTCGCCTTGCGCCGCCCGAAGCTGAATCGCAATTCGTTGACCATCGAGGTAAAGAACGTAGAGGTCACCGAAGTGACGAAGGCCGTGTCGCGAACATTCGCAATGCCGGTGCGCGAAAAGTCGTTCTGGCCGAGCGTCTGATTCTGCGATTCGTCTTGAATGCCCGTGATCTCGCTCGGGTTGTAGCTGAAGCGAAGCGTCAACTGATTGCTGCTGTTGATTTGATGATCGCCACGCACGGAGAAGTAAGTCGTCGCTTCCGAAATCGGGAAGATGCGCGCGAGGCTATTCAAAGGACGGAAAGCAATCGGGTCTCCATTCGCGTTGACCGTCGTGAATCCCGGCAGGACGCCGTTGTTTGCAAGCGACGGAATAGGCGCACCGGAAATAAAGAAACATGCTCCGGTCAACTGGTTTGCAGGGACCACGCAACGCGAACGATTAAGAATGCTTGAGCCTGTGAGCGCGGTTGAGCCGCCCGAAGAGGCGAAGCTCGCGTAGGTGATGGCGCGTTGGATGCGCGCCGGATCAAGACTCGCCAGCTCTCCCTGTATAAAAGTGACCTGCGCCGCAGTCAGGTTTGTGAAGGGAGTTGGGCCGGGTAGAAACGGAGCGCCAATCGTAATGCTTGAACCTAAGCCAGCCGTCACATCCGAAGTAAAGAATCCTGACTCCTGACGACGACGCTGCTCAAAAGACGCGAAGAAGAAGCTGCGATCTTTCTTAATCGGGCCGCCGATAGTTGCGCCGTACTGAGCGCGCGTAAACGGCGGATCTACCACAGGCGCGAACGGATTGCGCGCCTGAAAACTGCGATGGCGCAGGAAGCCGAAGAGGTTTCCGCGAAAATCGTTGGTGCCGCTCTTGGTCACGACGTTGACGATGCCGCCCGTCGCGCGTCCAAACTCAGGCGCGTAAGAGTTGGTCGCCACCTGATATTCCTGCACCGCCTCTTGCGAGACAGTTGAGCGCGCAGCGTTGATGGAATTGTCTGTGTAGTCTGCGCCGTCAACCTGCACGAGCGTGGAGCGACCGCGCTGTCCGCCGATGTTAAGACCGGAGGTCGGCGCTGGTCCAATCGGACGCCCGTTGTCGCGCCCGACCGTTGAGATTGTGAGCGCGAATCCTGTTGCGCTGCGCTCGTTAATCGGCAGGTTTTCGATACGCACCTGCTCAATCGTGTTGGCGACGGCAGTGCGCGAAGTCTCTACAAGCTCAGGGGCCGCGCCGGAGATTGTCACGGTCGCTCCGACCTGTCCGACCTGCAAGGGAAGGTCAAGGTCTGCGCGTTGTCCAACTGTGAGCTTGATGGAAGGGACAACAGCCTTAGAGAAGTTTGCGGCTTCCGCCGTGACTTCATAATCGCCGGGCGGCAGGCTGACGATGGCGTAGAAACCTTCGTCGTTGCTGATTGCTGTGCGCGTCAGGCCCGTGCCGAGGTTGCGCGCCACGACGGTTGCGTCGGGAACGGCTGCGCCCTGTTGGTCGCGCACGTAGCCTTGCAAGTCCGCCGCGTTAGATTGCGCCTGGCCCAGAGC
>JBAWGU010000355.1:0-10481 GCA_049593215.1 Pyrinomonadaceae bacterium | reverse complement strand
GGCACGGGCCGACAGGGACGTGAAGCGCAGGCCGACGCGATTCTTGATCTCGTGAAGGGAATTGACCCGCGCGTGCTCGCCACTTCAGCCGATCCGGTACTGCGCGCTGCGCGCTTCGCTGCGATTGACGCGAACAGGACGAAGGCCGAGAGCTTTGAAGAGAACACGCGCGAGGCGATTGCGCGTGCGCAGGCCGGCGCGCGCATCCAGCAGGACGCGCGCGAGCAACTCAAGCTCCTTCAGGCGAGCAATCTTCCCCAGGATGAGACGGTCAAACGATTCCTCGCCATTACCTCAACACTCTCCGACAAAGAGCTGGTCGGCGATCTGCGTCTAGGCCGCGAGAAAGCTCTCGACGTGGCCGCGCAGCAAGAGGCCGCGAAAGAGCGACAGGCAGAAGAGCGCGGGAAGCGCATTGATGATGTGATGAAGAAGCTCGATCAAGCGCTCAGCGATAAGGGCCTCAAGCTGGACCAGACTGATTCGCCCGATAAGAAGCTCACGCTCGAAGTCATTCGCCGCGATGATAATTTTGACATCAACGCGACGCTCGATGTCGCGCCGCGAGCTATGGCCGGAGCATTCGGAGGTGACAATCACGGAGGTGACAATCAATGAGTGATCGTTACGCCGTGAATGTTTCAATCGCTGGCATCTCTTTGGTGAGCGCTGACGCCATTCCTTACCGGGTTGAGCTGGTGGACGCGGATGAGTTTCTGAGCGCGTATGGCGGAAGCTCTATCGAAGCCGCAGATGGCGGAGTCTATACGCAGCTCATCAATGTGGACCAGCGCGCCGTTCACTTCGGACTCCGTGTGCCCTATCACGAAGCCTGGAAGCTCGCCGCAGTGAAGGCCGCGATTAACACCGCGCTCGCTGCCGGAGAAAGTTTTCGCGTCACGGCGCAGGATGATGTTGTCGCTGTTGACGTTCAATGCGTGCCCGACTTCACCGCCAAGTGGATCACGCACGAGTCACAATCCGGCGGCATCCTCAAAGGCGTCACGTATCGTTTCATCTCTGTCGAATAGGAGAATTTTTTATGAGTGGTAAATCCCGTTACCTGGAGAATGCTCTCCTCGATCACGTTTTGGGCGGAGGCGACTATGCGCGCCCGGCGACTGTGTACGTTGCGCTCTTTACAGCAGCTCCGACTGACACCGGCGGAGGCACGGAGGTCTCTGGAGGCTCTTACGCGCGAGCGGCCATCACTAACAATGCGACGAACTTTCCCGCCGCGTCGGGCGGCGTGAAGTCGAACGCTGTGGCCGTCAACTTCGCCTCGGCGAGTGCGTCATGGGGATCAATCGTCGCCGTCGCTATCTTTGATGCGCTCACCGGCGGCAATCTGCTCTTCTGGGCCACGCTCACGACGCCGCGCACGGTCTCAACCGGCGACGCTCCTTCTTTCTCAATCGGAGCGCTGCAATTCACAGAGGATTAAGCAGCAGGTAGATAGCCTCTGGACTATCTACCTCTGAAATATATCCTTTCGTAAGTAACTGAGGATTTCAGCAATGGCTCTCCAGTACGCGAATCCGGTCCGGCGCACACTGCTGCTCGTGGCAGAGCAGAGCGTCTTTGTCGTCACATCTCCGCTCGACGGATACTTAAACTCTGTCGGCTTTCGCTCGGGCGTCAATGCGCAGGTGCAGGATGCGATCTTCGATGTGAAGATTAACGGCGTCTCCATCTACGAAGAGGAGAGCGATAGGTCCACGATGGCCGTCGGCACGAAGAAGGTGGACCAGCTCATCACGCCGGTCGCTGTGGCGCGCGGCGACACCGTAACGGTTGATCTCGTGCAGGTCCACGCCTCCGGCATCGGCAACCCGTTCACAGCTCTGCTCGGCTTCGATGATCGCGTGACTAAATCGAAGATGGTCCGCGATCTTTATTTCAACGCATTCCATCGTGAGCCGACGAGCACAGAACTGACTGACGGCGCGGCTGCCCTCGCCACGCCCTGCGCAGCTTTCGACGCGGCGGGCACAATCAACGCCTTCAAGACTCTAGCTGATAGTGTCTTCACCGATTCTGAGTACACCTCGCAAGGCACAAGCAACACGCAGTTCTTGAAGGATCTTTATCTCGCCGTCTTGGGCCGTGTCTTTGACTCGGACGGCCTAGCGTATTGGCTCACGCAGATGACAGGCGGGCAGACTCGTGCGCAGATGCGCGCAGCTTTCGTCTATTCGACGGAGTTTTTGAACTATCGGATGTCGCAGGCGTGCGCGGCGGTCGCTCCGGCGGCGGATGCAACATCACTCAACGGCATTCCTCTGCCGGCCTCGCTTCCCGCCGACGCTCAGATCCTCAAATATGACGATGCCACGTCGCGCTACATCTTCGCAGATGAATCGGTTGGCACATCCATCCCCGCCGGTGACTTGAACACGGCAACGAACGTGCTGGAGAAGTTACAGGGCGTCACGATTGAGCTTCCTGTTGATGTGGAAGGCATCAAAGACGATTTCAATGACAACAACCTGAGTCCGAACTGGACGAAAACAGGCGGCTCTGTCGGCTTCACCAACGTCTATGAGCGTAATGGCCGGATCGAACTCGAAGTGAGTGATAACAATTATTCGCAAATTGATTGGACAGGCACACTCTTCGATTTCACGAACACATACCTTCTCATCACATGGCTCAAAGCGCACGCCTCGAACTCAGCCGAAGTCTATTATTCGATGATGAAGAATACGGGCGCGGCGGGGGGCTATTTTGGCTTTTATAAAAATAGCGGGAACGTCACTTTTCAGCACGGCAAGACAGGCCAGACCACGCTCACACATACGGTCGCATATAGCGCGACAGACCATAAGTTTGTGCGCATCCGCCATGATGCTGCAACGGGCCATGTCTTCATCGAGACCATGCCGGATGACGGGAGCGGCCAGCCTGACGAGA
Source organism: Pyrinomonadaceae bacterium (assembly GCA_049593215.1). GTDB lineage: Bacteria > Acidobacteriota > Blastocatellia > Pyrinomonadales > Pyrinomonadaceae > JBAWGU01. The sequence goes on along the minus strand of JBAWGU010000355.1, from coordinate 7,568 downwards.
GCGCTGTGACTGTGCAGCTCGACATCGCTTCGCCTTACTGTGACATGACCAATATGAGCGTGCAGATGGCAGCAGGCACCGGGAGCGGTCCCGTCACACCAGATACTTTTCAGTTCGAGGACATGAAAACGGGCGTCGGCGCTCTGGTCGGCCTGGTTGACGGGGCGGATTACAAACTCGTCTATCACGCAGGGGCGAACAAGTTCACCATCACGCAGATTTAAGAGACACAAAGCAAGTGGGCTTTCTCAATCCAGTCATCGGCGCTGAAGAGTTTTACTTCGATCCGGTCACATTCGCCGGGCATACTTCTTCGAGCGCTCAGCTCTCCGTCAAGGTCAGCCTCTCCGTCACGTTCGCTGGTCACACAGTTCTCGCCGTAGAAGATGAAGCGCAGGCTTTCACCTTCCCGCCGGTGCGATTCTCAGGGCGCACGGTCTTCACGGCTGAAGGCAATCTCCAGTTTGCCGGTCGCACGACTCTCTCAGCCTCGCTGCGCCTCAACGATGAAGCGAATGTTTTCTTAGCGGCGACGCTCGCGGGGAACACAACCTTTGCGCCCTCTCTCAAAGTCTCTGGCGCGTTTGGAGCTTCGTTTGCCGGGCGCACCGTCCTTGCTGCAACGCTCACGCTCACGGTCGCGCAGGAAGAGAGCTTCTTAATTGTCGTTGACATCGCATCGGAGGAAGTGCGCGCGGCCTCCTCGTCACGGATCGCGCACTGGCGTCCGCGTCTAAAGTTCGACAATACTGAATTGCCGCTCTCAGAATTCAGCTATGAAGAGCCGGACGGCCAACTCGGCGCATCTCTCTCCGTCAGACTGGCGAGGCCCAGCCCTGCGCAGCTCCACGCTGAAGCGGCGATCACCTTTGATGTGGGCCTGCTCTCCGGCGGCTCATGGCAGTGGCTCAATCTTTTGCACGGCGCAGCTCTCTCGGGCTATTCGCAATCTGTCTCAACGAGTAGGCGTAGGCCGACAGACACCTTGCGCATGTCAACGGTTGATCTCTTAGGCGACAAATCGAATCTTGCGCCTGACGTGCCGCGCACGCTCTACGATCCTTCACAGACGAGCGTGGAGAATCTAAGCGACACCTCTAATGCTCTGAGAGATGTGTACGGCACCGTGATCCTTCCGGTGCAGGTCCCTATCGTCGGCCTCGATCTCAAAACAGCGCTCTTGCGCGCTTACGTCGAAGGCTGTGGCTTTGAGCAGGTCTATACGAACATCCCTAATATCCCGGTGCAGCGTGTGGACTTCACTCTCGAAGGCGGATATGACGCTGGCGTGCGCGGCCTGCTCTCTTTCTTCGAGCCTGAATTTTCAGTTGATGCGAATAACAATCTCTGGATCCTCGGCTCGCACACTGAAGCCTTGCCCGACGGCATCTCGCCGGTAGAGCTGCCGCTCGAAGCTGTGATCACGCTCTCAGATTCCTCTCCGCCGGCAAAGCGTGTGAGCGGGTTGATTCTCACCTTCACGAGCGACTCATCAAGCCTCACTTTCGTCGAGTATCCGCAGACAGAGACGCACGAAGACGGCACCTTTGGTCATCCGGGCTACACCTCGACTTTCATCAAGCGCCAGATGCGCCGGTACTATGACGCGCTCGCGCCTGAGACGATCCTGAGCGAGATTCCGGTCGAGATCACGACTGAGGTGAGCGACTATCAGGGCAACGTCGTCGCCCGTAGCGTGCAGAGAGATCACTTCGACAACCTGCACCGCAAAGACTCGCACACGCGCGAAGAGTGGAGCCGGATGCCGGACCCGGAGAACGCTCTGGAGCAGGCCCTCATTAAAACTTCAGAGGAGACGGTGACGATTCTCTACGGTCAGGATCCTAAGCAGCCGCGCCGGAGCTTGCCTTTTCAGGTGACAACGCGCACGAGCGGTCTCGTCTTCACTGACTCGGATAACACCTATCTGGGCGAGCCGTTCAAGCTCTCTTACAAGAACGCTCACCGGGCCGGGCAGTTAGACCGCGACGCCTTTGAGTCTGGCAGCCAGAAAGCCAGTTTCGAGCCACTCACGACCCGCATCGAGCAGGCGAGAGTGCGCTCGGACGGCGGGCTTGATTACACGACGATCACGATGGACTGGACGCGGGGCGGGATGCCTCTCTCGTCAAGCTCGCAGCCGCGCTCGGGTGAGATCGCTATTGATCCGCTCGCTTCGGCCCAGCACTCAATCGTGCTCAGGCAGCCCGGCGCGGACGTGCATCGCCGCATGGAGACTTTCAATGCGGGCCAACTGTCGAGGGAACTGGCGATCTCGCTCGGCTATCTCAAGCTCAAGCGCATCGCGCATCCTCCGCCCGAGGCGACCATCGAAGTGCCCGGCGTCTCTCGCGTCCGCAAAGGCGCTTACGTGCGACCGCACAGCAGATCGGGCGCGCTGGGCGTGTATCGTGTCACCGCGCGCTCGATCTCCGGCACGGCGCTCTCGTCACGCACCGAAGCGCGCATCACAACCACGCTCACCTGTAAAAAAGTCAGTGAGTAAAATCATCCAACTCAGCGACGGCGAGACGAAGAATCTTCTTCACGAAAAAAGAGAGAAGAGGAGTGAACCTGCGCGCAAGGGAGAGAGCCGCCGTCGCGGCAGTTCTCCGCCCGGCGAAGAGGATGATGATTTTGTGATGCCGCGACGGCGAATCTCTTTGACAGCTTTCTTTGACGCTCTTTACAGGCTGCGCAGTGTGCCGTCAGATACGGACTTTTCACAGCCGCGCAGCCGCCCGTTTCCTTCGACAGACAGGGCCGCGCCCGCGCCGGACAAGACGAGCGAATATGTTGAGCAGGATTTTGAAAGGGAAGGTGCGCTGCATGAAGTGGCACCCGGCGCAGAGACGCTCTCTAACCAGCCTTACATCGCGCTCTCAGGATCGGATTGGGACTATCTCAATCAAGTGATGCTCGGAAGGCTTCAAGCAGGCTCCGAAGATGTGCTCGACCCGACAGGCTTCTCTCAAGTGAACGGCTCTTCGCGCGAGGTGGGTAACTCTGCGCAGATTTACTATGACCTGGCCGTTCAGCTTGCTCAACCGCACTTCGTTGTCGGAGGAACTGAATATAAATTCTCCGCACACTTTGGTCACGATTGGGTAGAGCGTGAAGCGAAGGAGAGTGATGCAACGGAGCGTTGGAATCCCTTCAATCTCGCCGGCGGAAGCGGAGGCGCGGAGCGCACGAAGAGCATTGCGCAGGGACAGCTTGAAATCAAGGTTGAAGCGTCGGCGCGCGGGCCTCTGGTCTATGAAGTAGTCAACCCGCCCGCTCCGCCGCTTTCACCTGGCGGCCTGGAGGCAGCGCACTATGAAGCGTTCGAGACAAGCGACACGGCCACGTTTAAGATCACCGGAGAGCCGCGCTTCTCGGCCGAGCGGGTTGAGTTCAGCTTTGGCGGGAAAGACAATCGCGTGTACTTGAGAGCGAAGCTCACGGGCATCGAACTCTATACGACGAGCGGCGAATACGTCTCGCGCGCACATTGGGTGAGGCCGCGACGTGGCCGGGTCTTCATAGATGCGGAAGATCCTGTGCTGCGCACGTCTCGCTTCTATCAAAGCAATGCCGGGCAGCACGTGCGCGAGATTAAATTGTATCCTGAGAGGCTCGGAGCTAAATCATTAGTCGCCATCATTGCTCAGGGCAAGAAAACTTTTTACATCTGGAGAGTCACAGCAGTCGCAGGATAAAGAGATGATTACAGACACCGCATCGCAGCAGATCACACTCATCAATTTTTCTCTGGAGTCTGAGAGCGAGAGCGCGCCCTTCGTGATCCGCGTTGACGCCAGACAGGGCTTCATGCTGAAGGCTGAAGATAACGATGATGTGAGAGTGCTCGCGCGCGAAGCAGAGTCAGAAGATTCATTCGTGGACATTGCCACTGCGCCGATTGATCTCACGCCCTGGGATGGAGAGCAGAAAGATTTTGAATTGAAGCTCACGACCAGCGCGGTCTCGCTTGCTTCCGTCGCCATTCCGGTGAGAGTCACTAATCAGTAAGCCACTCAACCCCGTTCGCAACATAATCTTTATTATCAGACATCACCAATTTGCTGTTTCTATTCAACGGACCAATGCGGCCCGCGCCCGTTGCCTCCGCGCCACGCCTGGAACTCTCTTAAAAATGTTAATTGTATCGAAATGGGAATTCCCATCTCACTCTTCAATCTCAACAGTCTTTCGTCAACAACCGCGATTGATGTTGCGCTCGCAGCTTTGAACGACCTGCGCCCTGACCCAACGCGCGCAGAGGTCGAACAACTCGCAAGCATCGGCAACAGCTTCTATCATGGTCTGACCATTGAACTGCGCAAACGCTTTCACAGCAGCGCGCAGGGATTCGGCTTCTCGTTCCGCGCGGCCTACACTTTGTCTCATCTCATTGATGACGGCATCGTCAACACTTCAGACGCCCTTGTCGCAGGAGACTTCAGGCGCGAACGCGCTCGCAGCCTGCTTGATCGCCGCCATCGCTTCGTCTTCTCAGGCACGTTCGAGACGCCGCGCTCTCTGGGCCATCTTCGTCTCTCGCCAATCCTGCGTCTCGCTTCGAGCGCGCCTTTCAACATCTCAATCGGCGGCACGGATCGCAATCTTGACGACGTGAGCAATGACCGCCCCAACTTCACAGGTGATTTGAAACTGCTGCGCGCTCGTCGTCCAGATGAGCCGCTTGACGTGCGCGTGCTCGCAGCCTTCTCGCTTCCGACCATAGGGAGCACAGGCAACTTGCCGCGCAACGCTGGAAAGGGTCCGGGCCTCTTCGTCTTTGATCTCAACATCACGCGCGAGTTTCGCATCAGAGAGCACCTGCGCCTGCGCCCTGTGATAGAGATTGACAACGTGCTCAACAAAACCGTCTTCAGCTTTGGAACGGAGTTTATAGATTTTAAGGCTCTCTCGCAGACGGCGACGCCTGAGCAGAGGCAGGCGTTCGCAGATTCGTTTCTCGTGATGACGCGAACTTTGCGGCCTCGTATGTTGAGGGTGGGAATACGTTTTGATTTTTAGGATTGTTGAGTGTTTACAAAGATCACCTCACCGCAGATGCGCAGAGACTAGCGCAGAGTTTACGCAGAGAGGAATTAATAGGATATGAACAGCAATCTCAATAAGGTTACAGAAGCGATCATAGGCGCTGCGATGGAAGTTCATCGCAAGTTAGGGCCGGGTTTGCTAGAGTCAGCTTATCAAGAATGTTTGTGTAGTGAGTTTATAGTTCGCGGGATTCCATTTGAACGTGAGCGACCGCTGCCGTTGGAATATAAAGGCAAACGCTTAGAATGTGGTTATCGTCTCGATCTGCTAGTCGCAAGTTCCGTTGTGGTTGAAGTGAAGTCAGTTGAATGTATTGCACCTATCCATGAAGCACAGCTTTTGACTTACTTGCGATTAGGCGGTTGGAAAGTTGGGTTGTTGATTAATTTCAACGTCCAACTGTTGAAGGAAGGCATTCGTCGAAAAGTCATGCACTTTGAGGAATAGACACTCTGCGCTAACTCTGCGTAACCTCTGCGCCTCTGCGGTGAGGTGGTCTTTGTAAACACTCAACTACATTTCTAACTCTTAACACTCTCTTTCCTTATCTCCTGTTTGGTCCCTTCACGCAGAGCTTTCTGTCTGTGTGCCTGCGCTGCTTTGCGGCAGCGTGCGCGTGAATGTTGAATGCGTCGTTTGATACGTTTAATCATCTTCGTGCCTCCTTGAAAATGTCTGGAACGCGTCTAAGAAAGCTTCTATGATGCGCGGGTCGAATTGCTTGCCCTCTTCTTTGCGCAGTTCCGCCACGACCTCTTCGTGCGTGGAAGGTTTGTGGTACGGGCGATCAGCCGCCATCATCGCGTCGTATGTGTCCGAGACCTGGACGATGCGAGCCATCAGAGGAATGTCTTCGCCGCCAAGCCTGTGCGGGTAGCCTTTGCCATCCCAACGCTCGTGATGATGTTGCGTGCGTATGCGCAGCTCTGCCGGAAGATTGAAATAGGAAGCCAGCAGCGCGCCGAAGCAAGGGTGCTTGTGCAGAATGAAAAGCTCCATGCGCGTCGGCTTGCGCGGGCGATTCAAAATGCTTTCAGGAATAAAGAGCTTGCCGACATCGTGCATCACAGCCGTCTGCGAAAGCTGTCGCAAACGCGCGTCATCGAAACCGAAAGCGCGTCCCGTCGAGCGCGCAAGCCTTGCGACGCGCAGGCTGTGTTGATACGTAGAGGGACGCGCCTGATGGAATCGCTTCATCAAAGCCTGAGAGCCGTCGGAGCGCGCTCTCTGCCCGATTGTTCTGAGTTGTTTGAGAGCGCCTTGCAGATAGTTGGCCCAACGGCAATCTACCAGCCGAATCGTTGCTGCGCCCATCGCCTCCAAAGTCATTTGATCATGCATCGAGGGAAGACCTTTCGTTAGAACGAAACCAATATGCTTTGGGGGAATTTTGAGTTAACGCTTGCTGAGCGAGACTCGTCAAAGCCCTTATAAAAACCTGTTGATGAGAACGCTCACCCGAATTCATTGGCATACGCCGTGCCACGTCTCATCTTTGCAACAAGACGAATATGTTTTTGATGCGATTAGAAGCCCGGAGCGTTGGACCGTTTGGTGACGGTTTTCATTAGTAACGGTATATGCAAATTTGAGTTGCGCGAGTTAATAAATCACTCGAAGTCCAGAGGCCGCGACTCTTTTTGCATTTTGTTTCGCGTCTTAAATGCTTGAATGCTCTGTACGTTTTTTACTATACGATATAGTGCGGGGTGGGGCGCGAAAGGGCGCAAGGTACTTTGAGATTATAGCTTTATGATAAACTCGCTTCGGTCGGAGCGGGACTCCATTCCGAGTTGAATTGATAATGACCGACACGCAAAAAGGAAAAGGGAGTGATGGAGAAGTTGAGACAGCTTTGCTCGATGCGGAGCTGTTTCTCAAGTATCAAGCGCCGGAGCGCGCCGTGAAGAGGTTGCGCGTTGCGCTTGAGAGCAAGCCGCGCTCCGTTGAGCTGCGCGAACGCCTTCGGGAGATTGCTTTCACCAAATTTCCCGAAGAGGCTGCGCGGCAGTGTCTCGCGCTGGCGAGCCTCTACATTCAGCGCGAAGATTTCGACACGGCGCGCGAGCGTCTTCTCGAAGCCAAGCAGCTAGACGCGCGCATCAACATCGCTTCGGGCCTTGAAGCCATCCGCCGCGCTTCTCGCCCGGACCTTCAGCGCGCCGAGACGCCTGCCGCACAAAAGGACGCCGCCACAACGCTTGCCGGAGACCTCAGCGCAATCAGTCTCTTCGATCTGATTCAAGTTTTAGAGAACTCACGCCTGACAGGCGCGCTCGTCGTCGAAGGCGGGACGCAGACGGGCCGCATACTCTTCAACGAAGGCCGCATCGTCGGCGCAGACACGAGCCACGCCACAGGCGAAGACGCCTTCCGCAAACTCATCGAAGCCAACAACGGCAGCTTCAACTTTGAAAGAACCCCGCAGGAATTCCCTGTCACCATTCAAGCTCTCAGCAACACAAACCTCTTGCTTGATTCACTGCGACAGCTTGATGAAGAGAAAGAAGGAAAAG
>JBAWGU010000354.1:0-1674 GCA_049593215.1 Pyrinomonadaceae bacterium | reverse complement strand
TCTTTAAGCTTTCAAAGGACGCGCGCGCTTTAGCATGTCCCGGCGCGGGGGCGTTGGAAGAGTTTGCTATTCTTAGCAAGCGGACTGTGTAGAGTATGAAAAGACGAACGAAGCGTTTGCTGGGCATCATTGCCGCCGGGGGGCTTGGCGCGATAGGAGCAATTCTGGTGAGGAATAAAAGGAGCGAGCCGCGCGTGGTCATAGAAAAGGTTGGCAGCGTGTGGGCGCGTCCCGGAATGAGCGTGACGTTTCGCGCGGAGATTATGCCGAGCAGAGAAACTTCGGAGAGAACTTTCCGCGTCGAAAAACTTTTGCCGAGTGGACGCGTGACCCTTGTCGGCTTTCCGGGCGAGCACACGGAAACGGAGTTTGAAGCTCAAAGGTAAATTTTTTAGAGATGACGCAATCAAGACTTGAAGTGTTTGAGATGATGACGGAGCAGCAGCCCGAAGATGCGATGATCTGGTACGGCCTCGCCAGCGAGTATCTCAAACTCGAAAGATGGGCGGATGCCTCAAACGCTCTCGGCAACGTGGTGCGGCTCAATCCCGATTACACGGCGGCTTATCAAATGCTCGGCACAGCCCTGATGCAGAGCGGCGCACGCGAAGAAGCGCGGCGCGCATGGACGGAAGGCATAGAGGCCGCCAATCGCACAGGCGCGTGGAAGGCGCGTCAACACATTGAAGGCTTGCTGGCCGGAATTAACGAGGCAGGCAATTCAAATTTCTGCAAAGAAGAAAATTAACAGGGATAGACAGGATAGACAGGATTAAGAAGAAGATTTACTCATTAGCTCATTGTCTGATTGAATCAATGAGACAATGAATCAATCTCTTTTATCCTGTTCATCCTGTCTATCCCTGTTTGAATTTCTTCGTTTACTTCCATTCGTAGTTGCGGCCCGGCTCCATGATCTGGAGTTTGGGGATGTTGAGGGCTTCGAGTTCATTGATGATTATGTCGCGGTATGCGGGTTTGATGTGGACTGTGAGAATGTCCAGGCCGTTGTGCTTGAGTTTGCGTAGCTCTTCATTGAGCGACGAGGGCGTGAAGTGTCTTGAGACTTCCGCGAGCTGGGCCAGAGAGTTTGGGAAAGAGGCTTCGATGAGGAGCGCATCAACGTGAGCTGTGCTGTTGACCAGTTTCCAGAACTCAACCGTCTCAGCCGTGTCGGAGCTGAAAGCCACTGTCGTCTTTTCGTCAGAAACAATCAGGCCGACAGTCGGGACGATGTGATTGACGGGCACGGCTGTCACTTTGAGATGCGCGACGCGAAACTCTTCGCCCGCGCGGAAAGGGATGTACTTCATCACCGGGCCGTAATCGTTGCTGAGTTCGGAGAAGCGCGGATAGACGGTCCAGTTGAAGATGTCGCGTTCGAGCATGGCGATGACTTCTTCCGTCGCGTAGATGCGTATGGGTTCGCGCAGCGTGCTGAAGAGATCGTCTATGAAGATGGGCAGGCTGGCGATGTGGTCCATGTGAGGGTGTGTGACGATGATGTCGCGCACGCTCTCGCGCTGCGCGTCTGTGAGCGCGATGGCGATGCTTCCGGCATCAACCGTAACACGGTCGTCAATGAGGAAGCAGGTCAGACGCTGTTCGAGCGTGGCGCATCCACTCTCGTCAATGGTGCTTGGTAGAAGTTGAATCTTCACAAAAAGAGTTTTC